>JBGPVT010000064.1:0-9581 GCA_041491825.1 Xanthobacteraceae bacterium
CGCAGGTGACCCCGTTCGGGCCGCCGACGCTGCCGTCGGCATTGATTTTCAGCTTCGGCGTCACGAACAGTGAAATGCCCTTGACGCCCTCGGGCGCGCCTTCGATGCGCGCGAGCACGAGGTGCACGATGTTCTTTGCCAGATCATGCTCGCCGGCCGAAATGAAAATCTTGCTGCCGGAAATCTTGTAGCTGCCATCCTTCTGCGGCACCGCCTTGGTGCGGATGAGGCCGAGATCGGTGCCGCAATGCGGCTCGGTCAGGTTCATGGTGCCCGACCATTCGCCGGAGGCGAGCTTGGGGAGATATTTTTTCTTTTGCTCGTCGCTGCCGTGGATCGAAATCGCGCGATAGGCGCCCTTCGAAAGGCCCGGATACATGTTGAAGGCCATGTTGGCGGCGGAGGCGAATTCGTTCATCGCGGCATCGACCGTGTGCGGCAGGCCCTGGCCGCCATATTCCGCTTCGGCGGAAAGGCCGATCCAGCCGCCCTCGGCCATTTGCCGGTAGGCTTCCTTGAAGCCCGTCGGCGTCGTCACCGAGCCGTCGGCGTTGCGCTTGCAGCCTTCCTTGTCGCCCACGCGATTGAGCGGCTGCAGCACTTCCTCGCAGAATTTCGCGCCTTCGCCGAGGATCGCCGCAAGCGTTTCGATGTTGGCATCGGCGAAGCCCGGCAGATTGTCGTAGCGCTCGATGTGAAAGACGTCCTTCAGAAGAAAGAGGACGTCGTCGACAGGCGCCTTATAGCTCGGCATTTTCTCCTCCGGTTCTTCATTGCCGGCGCGCTAGCGCGCGGCGATTTTCTTCGCGATATGGTCGCTCGCGCGTTGCAGCTCGGCGATCGCCCGGTCCAGATGCTGCCGCTGGGATTTCAGGCGCGCGATTTGGTCTTGAAAGCGCTCGAGGGCGACCTTGAGCTGCGTGGCCTGGCCGTCGCCGAGGTCGTAAAGATCGAGCATTGCGCGAATTTCGTCGAGTGAAAAGCCGACGCACTTGCCCATCAGCGCAAGCTTGAGCCGCGCCCGGTCGCGCCGGCCGTAGACCCGCTCCTGGCCCTCGCGGCGGGGCGAAAGCAGCCCCCGTTCCTCATAGAAGCGAAGGGTGCGGGCGGTGACGTCGAATTCCCGCGTGAGGTCGCGAATGCTGAAGCTGTCGCGGTCGGCGCGCGCGCCCCAGACGTCGGGGTCGAACCCCTCCGCGAGATTCGCCGTGTCCTTGCGCCGTTTGCCGTCGCCAACGGAGTCGATGTCGCCGCGCATGGCTTTTCCTCCCGAGCGCAGGGCCCTTCCATATAGCAGTTTACGTAAACGTCAAGTTGATTCCCGATGCCACCCGCAGCGTCTTTTCCGGGCGGCAAAGGCGGGAATTAACCCCCCATTTACCCTGCGAATGAAAGGGTTGCGAAAGGAGCGTCATCGTTCGCCCGACCTTGGGCTCCGTGTTCCTCGAACGGATCGGCCATGACCGCGAGCGTCCCCTGGAGCGTCAATGCAGTGGAGCCCGACACCTGGGCCACGGCCCGGGAGGCGGCGCGCCGTTCCGGCCTTTCGGTCGGCGAATGGCTGGAAGCCGCGATCCGCGACACCGCCGGCGAGCGGGAGGCGGCGCGTGCGCCCACACCCCGGCGCCCGGGCAACGACCATCTCGAGCGGCGGCTCGACGACATCTCCGAACAGCTCGATCATTTCATGCAGCGCGAGCCGCGCGCGCGCGGCAAACGCGGCGGCCGGGAAGAGAACGTTCTCGTTCATTCCTTCGATGCCCTGACGCAAAGGATCGAAACCCTGATCGGCGACGTTCGCGCCAACGACCAGGGCGCCCCGCATCAGATCAAGACGGCGATCGACCGGCTCGACCACCGCTTAGAGACGCTATTCTCGCAAAACCGCTCGGGCGCTAGCGCGCGCGAGCCCGAGATCGAGCGCAAGCTTTCCGACATCGCCGGCGCCATCGAGGCGATGAGCCGCCGGATCGAGCAGGAAAACACGCGCTATGTCGCACCCTCAGCTTCGCCTTCGATCGCGGAGCTCGATGCCGCGATCGCCGAGATCACGGTGCGGCAGGCGGCGCTCGATCAGGGCGTGCGCGGCGGCGATCTCGAACGGCGGCTCGCGGCGATCGACGCGCGCTTCGGCCTCGGCCATCGCGCCGGCCCGGATCTCGCGGGGCTCGAGCATCAACTGAAGACCATGGCAGACGAAATGCAGGCGCTTCGCCGCGCGAGCGTGCAGGCCGAATCCATCGAAACGGTGCGGCGCGAGGTCGCCGAACTCGCGCGCACGCTTTCCGAACTCGCGCCCCGCCGCTCGATCGAGACCCTGGAGCGGACGATCGAGGCGCTGGCGCGCCGGATCGACCGCGCTTCGCTCGGAGCCGCGGACGAGAGCGCGAGCGAAATCATCGACGCGCTGAAGGAAATCCGCGGCGCGCTCGCCGACGTGCGCCCGGCCGAGAATTTTTCCGCCGTCGAGCGCGACTTGCAGGCGCTCTCGGGCAAGCTCGATCAGCTGAACGCGCGCGGCATCGACGGCGCCACCGTCGATCGCCTGCAGGCGCAGACCGGCGAAATCCGCGAATTGTTGGCGAACGCGCTTCCGGGCGACGCGCTGAAGACGCTCGTCGGCCAGATCGAAATGCTCGTGCACAAGTTCGAGCACGCCGCCTCGCCCGGCGAGGGTGCCGTGCTCGACGTGGTGAGCGCGCTGGGGCGGCGCATCGACACCTTCGCCGAACGCGTGGAGTCGGCGGCGCGCCAGCCGGCGGGTTCGGCGGTGCTCGAAGACATCCGGAACCGGCTCGAGCAAATCGAGGGCGCGCTCGAACGCGGCGACCGGGGCGAGCCCGGCGGCCTAGAGGCGACGATGAAAAGCCTCGTCGACAAGCTTGCGGCCGCCGAGATGAAACTCGCCAGTATCGGCAATCTGGAACGCGGCCTGAACGATCTCTTCGGCCAGATCCACGAAGTGCGCGCCAATGCGATCGACGTCGCCGAGCGCGCCATGCGCTCTTCTTCGCCCCCGCTCTCGCCCTCTTCTTCGCCCTCGCCCGCGGATGCGGCCACGAGATTCGCCGAGATTCAGGAGCGGCGGCTTACCGAGCCCGAAGTAAAACCGGCGCTCGCGCCGCGCCCGCCGGAGGCGAAGCAAGAGCCGGCCTCGCCACCGCGGGCGCCCGCCGTGCGCGCCGTGCCGCGTCCGATCGCGGGCGACCCCGAAACCGCATCGGTCACCAGCGCCAGCGAAGAGGGCGGTGATTATCCGCTCGAGCCCGGAACCGGCGCGCCGCACCCGCGCGGGGCGCAAAGTGCGGCGCAACGTATCGCGCAATCGGAGGCGGCGCTCGGCGGGATCGTGTCGAAACTGCCGGAAAGTTCGACGCGAACCTCCGACTTCATCGCCGCCGCCCGGCGCGCCGCGCAAGCGGCCGCGGCCGAACAGAATTTTCCCGCTTCCGCGCAAAAAGACGCAAAAACAAAAGTGGCGGGCAAGCCCGGCCGCATGCGGGCGTTGTTCATCGGCCTGATCACCATGCTGATTCTCTTTGGCGCCGTGCGCTTCAGCGGCATGTGGATGCCGCTGTTCTTTCACGCGGAGCCCTCGGCGCCGCCCGTCGAATCTCCGAAGGCGGAGCCCGAGTCCGGCCCGGTGGAAAAGCAATCGGCAATGCCCTCCAATCAGGATCCCGCGATCGCCAGCGCACCGCCTTCCGGCGTCGTGGGCGCGGCACCTTCATCGAGCCTTCTGGCGAAGCCTGAGGCCGATCCCGAACCCACCGGCTCGATCAAGAACGCAAAACCCGCGAACGCGCCGGTGGAGACCGCCGCCGTTCCCGCCCGCGCGCCCGCGGAGCTTCCGGGCTCGATCGGAACGGCCGCCTTGCGGGCGGCGGCGATGGCCGCCGATCCCGTCGCCGCCTATGAAGTCGGCTCGCGCTGGTTCGAAGGCCGCGGCGTGCAAACGAATACGATCGAGGCCCGGCGCTGGTTCGAGATCGCCTTGTCGCGCGGCTCGGCGGCGGCCGCTTACCGGCTCGGCAACATCTACGAAAAAGGCTACGGCACGGCGAAAAACAGCGCCGAGGCGCGCCGCTACTATGCGATCGCGGCCGAGGCGGGGCACGCCAAGGCCATGCATAATCTCGCCGTGCTCTATTCCGAAGGGGTCGACGGCAAGCCCGATTACAAGACCGCCGCCCGCTGGTTCCGGATGGCGGCCGACCGCAACGTGCGCGACAGCCAATATAATCTCGGCGTGCTCTACGCGCGCGGTTTCGGGGTGGACCAGAATATGGCGGAATCGTTCCGCTGGTTCGCGCTCGCAGCAAGCCAGGGCGATACCGATGCCGCCAAGAAACGCGACGACGTGGCGGGTCGCCTCGATGCACAAACTTTGACCGCGGCAAAGCTCGCGGTGCAGACTTGGTCGGCGACCCCGCTCGACGATGCCGCCAACAATACCCGGCTGAAGCCCGAATGGGTGAAGGCCGAGGCGGCGGCGCCCCGCAAACGATCGGTCAAGAACTAACCTTCGCCCGCGACTTTTATTGACAAGCGCGCCGGGCGGTCTTTGATGCAGGATCGCCGCCCGAAAAAGGCGGCCGCTTGAGCCCCGCGGAAACTGCCAGTGCCCATTTATCTTCCGATCGCCGAGCTGCCGGTCAACATCTTCCTGATTCTCGGCCTCGGCGTCGCGATCGGATTCATCTCCGGCATGTTCGGCATCGGCGGCGGCTTCCTGATGACGCCGCTGTTGATCCTCCTCGGCATCCCTCCCGCCGTCGCCGTCGCCAGCGTACCGGGCTATATGGCGGCATCCTCGTTCTCCGGCGCGTTCAGCTACTGGCGGAAGCGCATGCTCGATCTCGGGCTCGGGCTCGTGCTGCTTTCGGGCGCGATCCTGGGGACGGCTTCCGGCGTGTGGTTCTTCGCGTTGCTGCGGCGCGCCGGCCAACTCGATCTCTTCATCGCGCTTGCCTACATCGTGCTCCTCAGCGCCGTGGGCGCGCTGATGACGGTGGAAAGCGTACGGGCGATCGTACGCGCCTGGCGCGGCACGCCGCCGATCCTGCGCCGCCCCGGAACCCACGCCTGGTTCCACGGCCTCCCCTTGAAACTGCGCTTCCGCCAGTCGCGCATTTATGTCTCGGCGATCCCCATCACGGTGATCGGATTTGCCGCGGGCTTCATCGGCGCCGTGATGGGCGTCGGCGGCGGCTTCCTGCTCGTTCCCGCGCTCATCTATCTCATGCGCGTGCCGACGACCGTTTCGGTGGCAACGTCGCTCTTTCTCACCTTGCTAACGATGCTGGTGGCGACGGTGCTGCATGCGTTCGAAAACCGCACGGTCGATGCCGTGCTCGCGCTCGTGCTCATGGTGGGCGGCGTGTTCGGCGCCCAGTTCGGCGCCCGCGCGGGCCAGGCGATCCGCGCCGAACAGCTTCGCCTGCTGTTGGGATTGATCATCATCGCCGTCGGCGTGCGCGTCGCCGCCGACCTCGTCAGTGCGCCGGTGGAGCCCTTCTCGGTGGTTCCCAAGGAGATCTGGGAATGAGGCGGGGCGGCAGGATCGGGTGGCTCGTGGCGGCCCTCCTGTTGGGCGCCGGATGTTTCGCGCCGCCCGCGGGCGCCGAGCGGCTGGTGACCTCGGTTTCGACGCACCGCGTGCTGATTACCTCGAACTTCGCCGGCACGGAACTCGTCCTGTTCGGCGCCATCGACGAGGCGCCCGCGGGCACGCAGATCGGCGCCTACGACGTCGTCGTCAGCGTGCGGGGACCCGCGCGATCCTTCGTCACGCGGCTCAAACAGCGGGTGCTGGGCCTCTGGGTGAACACGGACTCGCGCGAATTCAGCCGGGTGCCTTCCTATCTCGCGGTGATGAGCAACAAGCCGACCGCCGAAATCGGCGCGCCCGAGCTTTTACGCCGCTACCGGATCGGGCTCGTCAATAACGTGCTGCCGCCGCCGGCGGGGAGCGACATTATCGACGTGCCGCCGGAAGATTCCTTCCGCGGGGCGTTCCTGCGCGTGAAGACGAACGAAGGCGCCTATACGGCCGATCCCAAGGGAGTGACGTTCCTGACCCCGCGGTTCTTTCGCGCCGGCGTGCCGATCCCCGGCACGGCGCAAACCGGCGACTATCAGGTCGAAACCTTGTTGATCGCGAAGGGCGCCGTGCTCGCGCAACAACAGACCGCGATCGAAGTGGTGAAGACGGGCTTCGAGGCGGTGGTGGCGCAGGAAGCGCGGAACCATCGCTTCTTTTACGGCCTCGGCACGGCGCTCTTGGCGCTCATGACGGGGTTGATCGCGACGCTTCTCTTCCGCCACGATTAAACGGCGGCCGCGCGCAACACGGCGAGCAGCCCTTCCACCGGCGAATTCTTTTCGATTCGGGTCGAGGCCTTCGCCAGATACGCGACCTCGAGCGCGGCCTTTGCCGCCGCCGCGCGCAAATGCGGCTCGCTATGCGCAAAGCGCAGCGTGTCGTGCAGGATCACGCCATCGTCCGCATGCGTCTCGACGCTGAAGGCGATACCGCCGGAAGCGGCGAGCCGCCGGGCCGCGAGACGCAAGACCGGCGCGAGATCGTCGAGGTAAACGAGCACGTCGGCCGCGACGATCAAATCGAAAGGCCGATCTTCCGCCTCTAGAAAAGCGATCAGGTCGCCGGCGACCAGCCGGTCGTAAATGCGCTTTCGTTCCGCCACCGCGAGCATCGCGGGCGAGAGATCGACGCCGACGAGCTCGTCCGTCTTCCCCCGCATGACCTCGCCCATCAGGCCGGTGCCGCAGCCGAGATCGAGTACGCGAACGAAGCGCCGATCGGCGCCGAAGACCTTGTCGATGACGCCACGCAAAAGAGCGGGCCCGCGATAATGAAGCGCGTCGCGGAGCTCACCGTCGAAGCGCGCGGCATATTGATCGAACAAGGTGCGGACATAGGCCCGCGGCATCGCGCCGGCTGCTTCGCGCGCGCCGAGCCGGACAAGCCGCAAAGCCGCTCCCAGCCGGTCCTCGCGATCGAGCGCGAGCGCGCGGCGATAGGCTTCGATCGCGCCGCGGCGGTTCCCCGCTTGCTCGCGCGCGCCACCAAGCAAGAACCATCCGGCGATGAATCCGGGCGCCCGCGCGAGGGTGTCCTCGAGCAATTTCGCGGCGGCCTCTGGCTCGCCGCGCCCGAGCAAACCGTCGGCCCACTCGAAGCGGCGATCGAGGAGCGTATCGCCGGAGGATATAAAGAGCGAAGCCGAGCGCATGGGCGTTCTCGAAGAGAAGCAAGCGCCGCTCCGCCGCTTGCGGTCAAGCCTCGCCTACCTCCATCCACCATGCTAGACGGGCGCGCGCGAAACGGAGGAGATCATGGCCGACAACCCACTGGAGCGGTTTTTCGGAGGCTCGCCTTTCTGGGTGGTGGTGCGGCTCGTGCTGTTGTCCGTCGTGATCGGCGTGCTGCTATCGGTGCTCGGCTTCGATCCCTGGAACATCTGGTGGAGCCTCGAGCGCCTCATCCGCCGCATCATCAACCTCGGCTGGGACGCGATCGATTCCGTCTGGCGCTATTTCATTCTCGGCGCGGTGCTGGTGTTTCCGATCTGGCTGATCGTGCGGCTCGCGCGCGCGGGCTCGCGCCGTCCGTAATCAGGTCGGCCACGGCTCGGCCGCGATCGCGTGCGCCTCGGCGCCGATCGCATCGGCGATCGAGATGTAGCCGGAGCGCCGCAGACGCTCTACGAGGCCGCTCTTGATTTTGCCGACGAGCCCGAAGCCGTGGAAGATCATGCCGGAATAGAGCTGCACCAGCGAAGCACCGGCGAGAATTTTCGTCCAGGCGGCCTCCGCCGAATCGATGCCGCCGACGCCGACGAGCGGAATTTCGTGGCCGACGCGGCGGAACGTCTCCGCCAGCATCCAGGTCGATAGCGAGAACAGCGGCCGCCCCGACAGGCCGCCCTCCTCGCGCGCGGCGGCATCGCGCAACATCGCGGGCCTCGTCACCGTCGTGTTCGAGACGATGAGCCCGTCGGCGCCGCGCTTCTTCGCGACCGCGATCAGGCCGTCGAGCTCGGCGAGCGTCAGGTCCGGCGAGATTTTCAACAAGAGCGCCTTGCGGCCCGTCCGTTCGGCGGCGCGGTCGCGCGCCTCGATCACGCGCGCGAGCAAATCGTCGAGCGCGGGCGCCGCCTGCAAATCGCGCAGGCCCGGCGTATTGGGCGAGGACACGTTGACGACGAGATAGCTCGCGAGCGGCGCGAAGGTTTCGATGCCAGCGACGTAATCGGCGGCGCGGTCGCGCGAATCGCGATTGGCGCCGACATTGACGCCGACGATGCCGCCGTGATGCGCGCGATCGGCGAGGCGGGCGGCCGCAGCCTGAAAGCCCTCATTGTTGAAGCCGAGCCGGTTGATGATGCCTTCCGACGCCGGCAGCCGAAACAGGCGCGGTCGCGGATTGCCCGCCTGCGGCTCCGGCGTCAACGTGCCGACCTCGGTGAAACCGAAGCCGAGACGAAGGGCCGGATCCGTCACTTCCGCGTTCTTGTCGAAGCCCGCCGCCAATCCGACCGGATTGGGAAAATCGAGCCCGAACACGGAAAGGCCGAGAATGGAGTCGTCGCGCCCGAGCGTGAGCGACGGAAGCAGCTTTAGGGCATTGACGGCGAGCCGGTGCGCTTCCTCGGGGTCGATGAGCGCGGCGAACGGCCGCGCGTAATCGATCAAACGAATCACGGTCGGCTTCCACTGAGGGGCGGGTTCAAAAGTATCGCGCGGACGCTATCGGCCTTGATCCCGCCCCGCAAGCGTGCGGGCGGCCTCATTTTTCGCCTCCCAGGCGAAATCTCTGGACGGGGGCCCTACAGGTGATTATTCCTAGGGCGGCGAAGTCAGCCGGGGTGAACCGATGGCGACCATGCTCACCCACCCGCAGGTTTGGGGCGCGATCGACCGCCTCGCCGCGCGCTACGGATTCTCGGCGTCGGGGCTCGCGAAAAAGGCGGGGCTCGATCCCACGAGCTTCAACCGCTCGAAACGCATCACCCCGGAGGGCCGCCCGCGCTGGCCCTCGACCGAATCGATCGCGAAGGTCTTGCAGGCGACGGGCGCCAGCATCGACGAATTCGTCACGCTGTTGAGCCAGAAGAAGGGCCGCCGGCCGTTGAGGCCGTTGCCCATGATCGGTTTCGCCGAAGCGGGTTACGATGGATATTTCGATAAGCGCGGTTTTCCGGCCGGATCGGACTGGGACGTACTCCCGTTCCCGAACGTCCATGACGAGCACGCCTATGCGCTCGAGATTTCCGGCCACTCGATGGGACCGCTCTACCGCAAGGGCGACATCATCATCGTCTCGCCGGCGGCACCCGTCCGCAAGGGTGACCGGGTGGTCGTGAAAACCAAGGACGGCCAAGTGCTGGCCACGGAGCTGAAACGGAAATCGTCGAAAAGCGTGCAGATCGTCGCGCTCACGCCCGGTCACAAGGACCACACGTTGCCGACCTCCGACATTCTCTGGATCGCCCGCATCGTATGGTCGAGCCAATAACGAAAGAAGTTTAGGCGGCGCCCCGCTTGATCAGTGCGCG
>JBGPVT010000065.1:0-9572 GCA_041491825.1 Xanthobacteraceae bacterium
AAAAAGCGGTGACCGGCGTCGACCAGCTCATTGGAGGAATAGGTGCCCGGCGGCTGTTGCTGGGCTAACGCCGGGGAGCCGGCAAAGACGAACGCAAGAAGGAACACAATCGCGCGGATCTGCGCCATGCGTATTCTCCGGTTTGACCGATGCGAGGTTCGAAAAGCCCTTAACCGCCCGCACATTGGCGCCGGCTACCTTGGCGGGCGAGCCGGTGGCAAGCGCGAATCAGGCGCGTAACTACCGGCGCACTCTGGCGGTTCGAAGGCGAGAGGGGAAGTCATGGCCGTGGACGTGAAAAAGCGCGGGGCTCGCAAGACGTATGGCGGGGCGGCTTTCGCCCTCGCCCTATCGGCCACCTTGGCGGGGCTCGTTTTCGCACCGCAAAGCCGGGCCGCCACCACCGAACTCGTAATCTCCGATCCGCTCACGGGCATCGCCCTCTTTGGCTTCGATCCGGTGGCCTATTTCATCGACGGCGAGGCGCGCGAGGGATTGGCCGGCTTCGAGCTGAAACATGCCGGTCTCGTCTGGCGCTTTCGCAACGAGGGCAACCGGGCGGCCTTCGCCGAGCGGCCCGGCGACTACATGCCCCGCTTCGGCGGCTACGATCCGTTGGGGATCGCGCGCGGCGTTCCGGCGTCCGGTTATCCGCCGCTCTTCGTCATTCACGACAACAAGCTTGTGCTGTTTGCGAGCGAGGAAAACCGCAAGATTTTCCTCGCCAGCCCGAACGAAACGTTGGCCGCCGCCGAGGCGGCCTGGCCGAAGGTCGCGCAGAAACTCGTTCCTTAAGCGGCGGGCGGGCCACCCCAGGCGATGAAACCGCCGAGCCGGAAGTTCCGCGCACGCGCGCCATAAGCGAGCACTCCGCCATCCGGCGCCCGCACGCTTCCGCCCGCCGCGACGACGAGCGCGTGGCCCGCCGCCACGTCCCACTCGCTCAATGGCGCAAGCCGCGGATAGGCGTCGGCGAGCCCCTCGGCGATGGCGGCGAATTTGAGCGCCGAACCCATCACCAGACGCCGTTCGATCGCGAGCGTCGCCAAAAACTGATCGGTTGCCGCATCCGGATGCGACCGGCTCACCGCGACCACGAGCCGCGCGGGCCGTGGCCGTACGCGGATCGATGCTGCTTGGGCGCGATCGAGCTTGCCGCCCGGCGGAAGGGAAGCGCGGAGGGCGCTTCCTTCAGCGCCCGCATAGAGAATGCTTGAAGCCGGAGCGTAGATCAGGCCGATCTTCGGAACGCCGTCGCGGACGAGCGCGAGATTGACCGCGTATTCCTGTCGGCCGGCGAGAAACTCGCGCGTTCCGTCGAGCGGATCGACGAGGAAAAATTCGCCGCCGGGCTCGGGCAGTTCTCCGGCCGCGACACCTTCTTCCGCGATCACCGGCACGCCCGGCAGGATTCGCCCGAGTCCGTCGCGCAAGATCGCCTCGGATGCCTCGTCGGCGGCGGTCACCGGGCTCCGGTCGGCCTTCGAGCGCGGGAGAAGATCGGGCGGCGCGGTCGCCAGGATGCGATGACCGGCGGCGGCGGCCAATTCGGCGAGCGGTTCGAGCAAGCGCGCATACTCGCCGGCGCTCATTTGTTGTCCCCGGTCATGTTCCGATCCGCGCTGGCATGGCGTGCTGCGGCGGTGTATCACACCGCCGTTCTTTCGTCCCCGAAGCGATTCGCTTTTTTCGCGAGTCCCGTCCGCGCATGAGCCAGCCCGTCACGCTAGAAGCCCTCGATCTCGTGGCGCTCGTCTGCTCGCGCGTTTGTCACGACGTGATCAGCCCGGTCGGGGCCATCGTCAACGGCCTCGAAGTGCTCGCCGACGAGAAGGACGAAAAAATGCGGGAGGTCGCGCTCGACCTCATCCGCAAGAGCGCGATCCAGGCCTCGGCGCGGCTGCAATTCGCCCGCCTCGCCTTCGGCGCCGCCGGCTCCGCCGGCGCGCAAATCGATCTCGGCGATGCCGCCGAAGTCGCCAAGGGCTTTCTCGCCGACGAGCGCCTGAAACTCGTCTGGAATCTGCCGCAGGCGCTCTTGCCGAAGAACCGGGTCAAGCTCCTGCTCAACCTCCTGATGATCGCCGCGGCCGCGATTCCCCGCGGCGGCACCCTCACGGTCGATCCGCTCGGGGAGGGTGAAAGCATGGGATTTCGCCTGCGGGCCGAGGGCACGAATGCCCGCATCCCGCCCAAGGCCGAGGCTCTCCTGGCGGGCAATCCGGCGGAAACCATCGATGCCCATGTCATCCAGCCCTATTATGCAGGGCTCTTGGCCCGCGCCGCCGGCCTCAAGGTGTCGATCGCGCCCGAAGGGGAGGCAATCGTCCTCAGCGCGACCCCCTGATGACCCTCTCCGGGAGCGGTATCTGGGTATGGGACGCTTCCTTTTTTTCAAGCAAATTTAACCGCTAAGGCCCGAGAATCCGCCCGCACAGGACGCGGCTTCCGGAAGGGGGCCGGCGTCGCCTTTGCGACTACGCATTCGCATCCAGCGGGCCCGCCATGGACGACCTTTTGCGCGAATTCCTCACCGAGACGAGCGAGAGCCTCGACGTCGTCGATGTCGAATTGGTGCGCTTCGAGCGCGAGCCCAACAACGCCGAAATTCTCGCCAACGTCTTCCGGCTCGTCCACACGATCAAAGGCACGTGCGGCTTTCTCGGCCTGCCGCGGCTGGAGGCGCTCGCGCACGCGGCGGAAACCCTCATGGGCCGCTTCCGCGACGGCCTGCCGGTCACCAGCGAAGCCGTGACGGTGGTGCTCGCGAGCATCGACCGGATCAAGGAAATCCTCGCTTCGCTCGAAAGCGATGAGGCCGAACCCGAAGGCGGCGACGAGGATCTCGTCAAGGAACTCGAGCGCCTTTCGGCGGCGGCGGCGGCCGAGCAGAATCAAACCGTCGGTACGCTGGTGCATCAGGTCCTGGAGCGGCCGCTGCGCCCGGGCGAAGTTTCGCTCGACGAACTCGAACGCGCCTTCCGCGAGACGCCGGGCCCGGAGATGAGCCCGCCGCCTCCGCTGGACGCCGAAGGCGAGCGCCGCTCGGAGGCCGACCGGCGCGCGGCGATCCGGCGCGAGGAAGAGCAGCGCGAAGCGGCGGCGAAGGCGCAGACGTTGCGCGTGCAGGTCGAGACGCTCGAGCGCCTGATGACGATGGTTTCGGAACTGGTGCTGACGCGCAACCAGCTGCTCGAAATCGTGCGCCGGAGCCAGGAGAGCGAATTCAAGGCGCCGCTGCAGCGCCTTTCCAACGTCACCGCCGAATTGCAGGAAGGCGTGATCAAGACCCGCATGCAGCCGATCGGCAATGCCTGGTCGAAGCTGCCGCGCATCGTGCGCGACCTCGCCAACGAACTCGGCAAGGAGATCGAGATCGAAATGCACGGCGCCGAGACCGAGCTCGACCGCCAGGTGCTCGAGGTGATCAAGGATCCGCTCACGCACATGGTGCGCAATTCCGCCGATCACGGGATCGAGATGCCGGAGGAGCGCCGGGCCGCCGGCAAGCCGGAAAAGGGAACGCTCAGGCTTTCGGCCCGTCACGAGGGCGGCCACATCATCATCGCGATCGCCGACGACGGCCGCGGCCTCAATACCGAACGCATCCGCGCCAAGGCGGTGCGCATGGGATTGATCTCGGCGAACGACAAGCTCACGGACGCGCAAATTCAGAAATTCATTTTCGCGCCGGGCTTCTCGACCGCGGCGACGGTGACGAGCGTCTCCGGCCGCGGCGTCGGCATGGACGTGGTGAAGACCAATATCGATCAGATCGGCGGCAGCGTCGACCTGAAGTCCGTGCTGGGCCGCGGCACGACCTTCACGATCAAGATTCCGCTGACGCTCGCGATCGTGCCGGCGCTGATCGTCGAAGCCGCGAAAGAGCGCTTCGCGATCCCGCAGGTCTCGGTTCTGGAACTCGTGCGCGTGCGCGCGAATTCGGAGCACCGCATCGAACACGTCAAGGACGCGCCGGTGCTGCGGCTCCGCAACAAGCTTTTACCCCTCGTGCATCTCGGCTCGCTGCTGCGGCTTTCCGGCGGGGAAGCCGAGGACGGCGCGTTCATCGTGGTGATGCAGACCGGCAACCGCACCTAGGGTGTCGTCGTCGACGGCGTGTTCCATACCGAGGAAATCGTGGTGAAGCCGATGGCCTCGAAGCTCCGCGACATCGCGACGTTCTCGGGCAATACAATTCTCGGAGACGGCTCCGTGATTCTGATCCTCGATCCGAACGGGCTCGCGGGCTCGCTCGGCGGCCGGCTCGATAGCTCCGAAATCGCCGAGCAGGAACAGAAGGGCAAGGCGCGCGTCGAGGAAACCGACCGTCCGATATCGCTTCTGGTCTTCCGGGCGGGGAACGACGAGCCGAAGGCCGTTCCACTGTCGCTGATTACCCGGCTTGAGGAAATCGACGCCAGGGACATCCAGCAATCGAGCGGGCGGTCGCTCGTCCAGTATCGCGGCACCCTCATGCCGCTGGTGCCGGTCAATGACGGCGTGCGGATCAGGACCGAAGGCATGCAGCCGCTTCTGGTCTTCATCGACGGCGGCCGCTCGATGGGGATCGTCGTCGACGAGATCGTCGACATCGTCGAGGACCGCCTCAATATCGAGGTCGGAAGCGCGACACCCGGAATTCTCGGCTCGGCCATCGTCCGGGGACAGGCGACCGAAATCATCGATGTCGCGCATTTCCTGCCGCTCGCCCATGAAGACTGGTTCCAGCGCAAGGAAATGAACGCGGAAGCGCGCAGGCGCCGCCTCCTCTTCGTCGACGACTCGGCCTTCTTCCGCAATATGCTGACGCCGGTTCTGAAGGCGGCGGGCTACGACGTGACCACGGCCGCGAACGGCGGGGAGGCGCTCGCGCTCGTCGAGAAGGCGGACGGCTTCGACGTGATCGTGAGCGACATCGAGATGCCGGATGTCGACGGCTTCGAGCTTGCCGAGGCGCTACGCAAGGACCCGCGCATGGGGCAGGTGCCGATCATCGCGCTCACGTCCCATAGCTCGCCTGCGATGCTCGAGCGCGGCCGCCGCGTCGGCTTCCGCGCCTTCGTTGCCAAATTCGACCGCCAGGGACTGATCGCCGCGCTCAAGGATACGCCGTTCGAAATCAGCAAGGCCGCCTGATGCAAACTAATTCGGAAATCGAATTTGTGACCGTGTTGATCGCCGGCCAATTGTTCGGCCTGCCGATCGCGCGCGTGCACGACGTGTTCATGATCGATCGCTTGACGCGCGTGCCGCTGGCGCCGCCCGAGATCGCCGGCATCCTGAATTTGCGCGGACGCGTCGTGACGACGATCGACATGCGCCGCCGCCTCGATCTGCCGGCCCGCGAAGAGGGCCGGGGCAACATGGCGGTCGGCATCGAGCATCGCGGCGAATCCTACGGCCTCCTCATCGACAGCGTCGGCGAGGTCCTGAAAATTCCGGCGGCGAACCGCGACCCCAATCCGGTCAATCTCGATCCGCGCTGGGCGCGGGTGGCGGACGGCGTCGTCCAGCTCGACGGCCGGTTGATGGTCGTCCTCGACGTCGAGCGCGTACTTGAACTCAAAACCCTAGAGCTTGCTGCGTAAATCTCGTGGAGAAGGAGATGCCGACAATGAAACGTTGTCTTGTAATCGACGATTCGAGCGTGATCCGAAAGGTGGCCAGGCGAATCCTTGAAGGCTTCGGCTTTGCCATCGTGGAAGCGGCCGACGGCCGTCAGGCGCTCGAATCCTGCACCAAGGAAATGCCCGACGCGATCCTGTTGGATTGGAACATGCCGGTCATGGACGGCTACGAATTCCTGCGCGCGCTCCGCGCCATGCCGCACGGCGACAAGCCGAAGGTCGTCTTCTGCACCACCGAGAACGATCTCGCGCATATCGCGCGCGCGATGCATGCCGGCGCCGACGAATACATCATGAAGCCGTTCGACAAGGAAATCGTCGAGGCGAAGTTTCAGGAAGTCGGCCTGATTTGAAGGGCGCCTTCCGCCCTTCGGCGGAAGGCCGGTTCCATGTCCTGTTGGGTGAGTTGAGTTCCAGTTGAGCACCATGTCATTGCCGCAGATCGCCCCCAAAAGCACGGCGGGGCCCGCTATTCGCGTCATGATCGTCGACGATGCGGTGGTCGTGCGCGGCCTGATGTCGCGATGGCTCTCGGAAGAATCCGGCATCGAGGTCGTCGGCGCGTTCCGCAACGGTCGCGATGCCGTCGATAACGTCCTGAAACTCAAGCCTGACGTCGTCGTGCTCGACATCGACATGCCCGAGCTCGACGGGCTTTCGGCGCTACCGCTGCTGTTGGCGCGCAAGCCCGATCTCGTCGTCATCATGGCCTCGACGCTCACGCGCCGCAACGCCGAGGTGAGTTTGAAGGCGCTCTCATTGGGCGCCATCGACTACGTGACGAAGCCCGAGACGAACCGGGAAATCATGTTCACGCAGTCGTTCCGCCACGAGATCGTCGAGAAGATCCGGCATCTCGGCCGCCGCCGCGCGCGTCCGGCGCCGCCGCATCCGAAAGTGCCCCAGGGCGAGGTGCATGATCCGCGCGCGCTGGCGATTTCGTTGCGGCCCTTTTCCCCCGTTCCTCCGCGCCTGCTCGCGATCGGCAGTTCCACCGGCGGCCCGCAGGCGCTGCAAGCGGTGATTCGCGGGCTCGCGCCCGTGCTCGGCCGCCTGCCGGTCGTCATCACGCAGCACATGCCGCCGACCTTCACCGCCATCCTCGCCGAGCATCTCTCCCGCGCCGCCAATCGGCCCGCGCATGAGGGCGTGCACGGCGAGACGATCAAGCCCGGGATGCTGTACGTGGCGCCCGGCGGCAAGCACCTGCGGCTCGATCGGCATGCGGATTCGGCCGCGATCGTGCTCGGCGACGATCCGCCCGTGCATTTCTGCAAGCCCGCGGTCGATCCGCTGTTTCAATCGGCGGCGGCGGCGTTCGGCCCGGCGCTGCTCGCGGTCGTGCTTACGGGCATGGGCACGGACGGTACCGACGGCGCCGGCGACATCGCCGCGGCCGGCGGCAGCATTATCGCGCAGGACGAAGCCTCGAGCGTGGTGTGGGGCATGCCGGGCTCGGCCGCCCATAGCGGACATTGCTCCGCGGTGCTGCCGCTCGACGAGATCGCGCCGAGAGTCGTGCGCCTGATCAACGGGGATCGCTCGTGACGCCGCTCGACTACGAATATTTGCGCAAGCTCCTGCGGGAGCGCTCCGGCTTGGTGCTGGCGCCGGAAAAGCAATATCTGATCGCAAGCCGCCTGATGCCGGTGGCGCGCCGTGCCGGCTGCGCCTCGATCGCGGAGTTCGTCCGGCGTCTGCGGGAGCCCGGCTCGGAGCCGCTGAAGGCGGAGATCACCGAGACGATGACGATCAACGAATCGTTCTTCTTCCGCGACAAGACCCCGTTCGATCGTTTCCGCGACACCGTGCTTCCGGCGCTGCTATCCGCGCGCGCCAGCACCAAGCGCTTCCGCATCTGGTGCGCGGCGGCCTCGACCGGCCAGGAGCCATACTCGCTCGCCATGATACTGAAGAGCATGCAGGAGAAATTTTCGGGCTGGCGCATCGAAATTATCGCCACCGATATTTCGAACGAGGTGCTGGAAAAGGCGCGGGCCGGCATTTACAGCCAGTTCGAGGTGCAGCGCGGCCTGCCGATTCAGATGCTGATGCAGCACTTCGAGCAGGTCGGCGAGCAATGGCGGATTTCGGAAGCGATCCGCAAGATGGTCCAGTTCCGCCAGCTCAATTTGCTCGCGGATTTCGCCTCGCTCGGGACCTTCGATGTCGTGTTTTGCCGCAACGTGCTGATCTATTTCGACCAGGCGACGAAGGTCAACGTGCTCGAGCGGGTTTACCGTCAGCTCGCGCCGGACGGATTTCTGTTGATGGGAGCGGCCGAAACGGTGGTCGGCCTCACCGACATTTTCGTGCCGCTCGCCGATAAGCGCGGGCTTTATGTGCGGGCGGAGCCGCGGCCGCAAAAGCCGAAACTCGCCGTCGCCGTGCGCTGACATCGCGCGGCTCCACGGAGCCCAAACAAAAACCCCGCCTCGCGGCGGGGTTTTGTCTTTGAGAGTTGGGTGGGACGGTTAGGCAGCTTGACTGGTTGTCTTAAGCTCACAATGCTACCTGCAAGTGTCGTTGGGGGGTCCTCAGATAATGCGGGCATTTAATTGCCCTTTTCCTTCTTGCGGGGTTTCGGTGGAGTTTCACCGAACCAATTGCGAGCGCGGACATTTTGTCGGCTTTCCCAATATTCGACGGGCCGAGGAAATGCGCGCCGATTTGAACGCTAACTATGATGCGGCAATCGCAGACGCAGCAGGTAGGGGGATCGCTGCACAACTAGGCGAGTTGGAAACTCGTTTGCAAGGAGCTGTTGCCACCCTCAATGTCGATCCCAAGATTCTACGCAATATGTCGCAGAGTCAGAATTATATAAGCTATTATAAGGCTTTAGAACTCGGTTTCAGGAAGATTGCGGAGCGCCAATATCACGCGCATCGTGGGGCGGTGGACGAGAAAGTTCACCCTGGTTATAGGGCTGAAATCTTAAATACCGCGCTCAGTCCAGACGGTCGAGGGCTGACAAACTACGGAGCAATTACCTTAGAATTATTGGAGATTGCGATCGAAGATCGAGCATCTGTAATGAGAGAAAATGCGTTTGATTTCTATGAGCGATATGATCTTGGCCGTCGCGATGCCGAAGAGGCCCCCGGATGGCGCTCAATTTGGTCAGATCGCGCTCGTCTGGGTGTCGCTCATTTGGGGCCCGCAATTTCTACCGCGACTGGACGAGATGAGATTGCGGGCCTTATTTTGTTTTCTGGCACCACGCGCCCCGATGACCGCTATATGGAAGTTCAAATCTTTGGCGAGCTTTCGTGGCAATCGCTGGGTAAAGTTACTCTTGAAAGACCGCTTACCGAACCCAACGAACGGGACGATTGGGACTTCGCAAGTCAGAAGCTTGGAAATCGTGACGTGAAAATCGTAGATCGAACTAATCCATGACCGCTCCGATCAGGTTTGCTCATCTATGTGGTCCTTTAGGGCAAGCTCTTGCCGTCGTTGGTAACGAAACATGGCTCTATGAGGATGATAAACGGCGCCGTCCTACCGCCAATGATATCAATTTATTTTTTCAGCACGGCTTGGAAATGCGTCCGATCAATCCGGCGAATGACGGCGCACTTACTGAAGATAATCTGCGATCAATTCTAGACCTTGAAGCCCGCAGATTTCAGGCCCTTCACAGTCTTTTGGTTGGCATGGATTCGGAAATTGATAATACCCTGCGACTAAGAAACATGCGCCGAGCTAACCGCTTAGTAGTCGATAGCGCCGTGGTTGATTTCGTCGAACGGCGTTTCTTGAAGCCCTTAGCACAGCAATCTTGGGACTTGGCCGGCGCTCGGCAGCTTGCGCAAGCTGAAAAATTGTCCGCTATCGAGCGGCTCTATGCAATTGTTAGCGGACCTTTGCTTCTTCGTTTGGAAGATGAGGTTTCTGCTTGGGCTTCCGAGCAAGGCCATTCGTCGGTAGAACGCGCCT
>JBGPVT010000066.1:0-9450 GCA_041491825.1 Xanthobacteraceae bacterium
AGCGCGCAAGCCGTCCGCGAGGCGGCGAGCGCCATTCTTTCGAAGGCAAAGGCCGCGCGGCCCGACGCGCGGATCGATGGCGTCACGGTTCACCCCATGATCGTGCGTTCGCTCGCGCGCGAGCTGATCGCGGGGATCGCGGACGACCCGACTTTCGGGCCGGTAATCGTTTTTGGCCGCGGCGGAACGGCGGTCGATGTGATCAACGACAAGGGGCTCGCGCTGCCGCCGCTCGATTTGAATCTGGCCCGCGATTTGATCGCGTCGACACGCGTATCGCGGCGGCTGAAAGGCTATCGCAACATACCGGCGGCCGACGAAACCGGCATCGCTCTTGTTCTGGTCAAGCTCGCGCAAATGTCGGCCGATATTCCCGAGATCGTCGAACTCGATATCAATCCGCTTCTCGCCGACGAGTCGGGCGTCATCGCCGTCGACGCTCGCGTCGCCGTCACTCCCGCCGCGAAAGCGGCGAAGAAATCCGGCAATCCCCGTTTTGCCATTCGGCCTTATCCCAACGAGTGGGAGCGGAGCGCGGTGCTCGGAGCGAGAAAAATCTTCTTTCGCCCGATCAAGCCCGAAGACGAAAAGCTATTGCGAAAATTCCTTGAAAAAATCACGCTGAATGACTTGCGGCTGCGGTTCTTCGCGCCCATCAAGGAATTCAGCGATCTCTTCATCGCGCGCCTCACTCAACTTGATTACGCGCGCGCCATGGCCTTTATCGCGATCGACGAGGAAACCGGCGATTTGCTTGGCGTGGTGCGGTTGCATGCCGATGCCAATTTCGAGGCGGGCGAATACGCGGTGTTGGTGCGGTCCGATCTGAAGGGTCAAGGCTTGGGCTGGAAGCTGATGGAGCTCATGATCGAGTACGCCCGCGGCGAGGGCTTGCAGCGAATAGAAGGCGAAGTGCTCGCGGAAAATACCTCGATGTTGGAGATGTGCCGCGAGCTGGGATTTGAGAGCGTATCGCTCGCCGGCGATCCCACTTTGCGTCTCGTGAAGCTGTCGCTCGCGCCAGCATAACCGGTCCGGGATCGCCAGCTCGCGGAAATTTCTAGTGCGACATCAAAACCGGAACGGTCATCGAGGACAGAATCGTATTGGTGACGCCGCCCAGCACGAATTCACGAATCCGCGTGTGGCCGTAAGCGCCCATGACCACGAAATCCGCGCCTACATCGGCCGCGTAAGAAAGTATCGTATTGCCGACGTCTATCTTGGCGACATCGATGCGTTTGATTTCAATTTTGAGTCCGTGGCGGGTGAGATGTTGCCCGATTTCGGCTCCCGGAAACTCTTCCGTGACCTTGCCTGCCTCGGCGATCGTGATCACCTCGATCTTGTCCGCGCGGCGCAGCAAAGGGATGGCGTCGGCGATCGCGCGGGCGGCCGGCTTGCTCCCGTCCCAGCATACCAATGCGCGTTTAAAGGAAGGCGCCGCCTTGTGGATGTAGGGCACGATAATGACGGGACGCCCGCCCTCGAACAAGGTCGACTCGATCAGGTAATCGTATTCGGGCGTCGTCGCTTCGGCCTGCTGGACCACGGCCAAGTCGAAATGCCGGCCTATTCTCGCGAACAGCGCCGCCGCTCCTGCCGCGCTCGCATTCGGAGAATAGCAATCGGAGCGTAGCCCCGCTTCTCCCACGCTTTTCTGAAAATTCGCTTTTGCCAGCCGGGCCGCCTTTTCATTTTCAACCCTTTGCTCGTCGATATACTCCGCGGGAATCGCTTCCATGCCGCCGCCCATCATTGGCAAGACGGGCTCGTAAGAGAAAGCAATGCCGGTCAGATGTGCGTCGAGTTTATCGGCGAGCGAGATTGCATAATCTCTCGCCCGATCGCCCTTATTGTCGATGGCTAGATTTACGATGATGTCCTTGATCATGGCTGCCGCCCGCTGCACTGCACGGATTTGAACGCGCCCTAGAAATGCTCCACGGTGCAAACTTTATAGACGTGCGTTCGATTTCCTTCGCGTACCGATACATATTCACCCGGTACAAAGCGCTCATTTTCAAAATGAAAACCGGGCTCGTCCTCTTCATCTCCGACGATGTCATAGTGAAAAGCCCACGACCCACCCGGCCTATGAATGAGGTGACCGATTTCATTCGGGTTGCCAGGGCGAAACTTGACCACGCGAAAATGGTCGCGATGCCGTTTCCAAAGCTCGGCGTCGATTTTTCCCTCGCTATCGAGAGGAGCCCAGATCAAATAACCGAAGTTGGCGCTGCCCTCCGGATGCCCCGGCTCCCGGGCGAGTTCGAGCCGAACCCGGCGAAAGCTCTGAGGAAGATGGGCTTCCTGTTCCGTTCGCTTTCTTGCGAACTCGGCCATGATCGCTTTATTCCGTCGCTCACGCGTTCAATCTGTTCAATGCGCCGCGATTGCGCAGCACCACCCTGCGAGAAGTCGGCAGTTCGATCGCCGCTTCGCTTTCGAGTTGCGTGAAGGTTCGTGACACGGTTTCGATCGTCAGCCCGAGATAATCCGCAATGTCCTGCCGGGACATCGGAAGCTCGATCGTGTGCTTGTCGCATGCGCGGCCGGCCATCTCGATCAAAAACGCGGCCACGCGTTCTTGCGCGTTCTTGCGGCCGAGCGTGATCATCAGGTTTTGCACTTGTTCGAGTTTGCGCGCCGTAAGCGTCCATAATTCGTTGGCGACTTCGTTTTGGCGGATGGCGAGCGCGATCAATGCGCTCCGTTTGACGACCAGAATCTTCGAAGCCGACACGGCTTCCGCCGAAAAATGATGCTCTTCGCCGACTTCAAAACCGAATACGTCGCCGACGAGATGAAAGGCGCTGATCTGGCGGCGGCCGTCGTCAAGCACCTTGGAGATCCGCACGGCACCGCTCATGACCTTGTAAACATAGTCGGCGGCTTCGCCCTCCCCGTAGATTTCGCCATTGCGGGGAAATTCCATGGCCGCACCCATCATTTCCAGGGTACCGCTCAATTTTCCCCGCTGCGGCTGCTTGTGGGCCGGAACTTCCGGCGTTGCCACGTGCGCTGCCACGCGGCCAAAGTTGCGGTTTCTTTGATAACCGAATTCAGTTGCCGTTTGGGGCTGCATGGTTTGATCTCCCTTTCGAGTCGCTTTTACCGGCCCACCCGGCCGCTCGAAATTCAGATCAAGCCCCTAAGGAGAATCCCTTAGGTCAAAAGCCCGTTTCCAATCGAATTATCGGCTTGTTTTAGCCCCGGCGCCTGCTGGGTTATGATCGACGAGTCCTGCCGGAAAGGTGGCGCCATTGCGAACAAAGTCCGCTCGCGCTCACGCTCTGTTGCGTGACTATCTCTTATCGATCGTCTTCGCGGGCATTGCGGTCCTTGCACAAGCTGCCTTTGCCTCGCTGGGCGGCCAGAACGTCCCGTATCTCTTTTTTGCTCCCGCCATTCTTCTCGCCGCGACGTTCGGCGGGGTCGGCCCCGGATTGGTCGCGACACTATTGGGCCTCGGATTTTCCCTGCCTTTGACGGCGGTTTCCGCGCTGCCTGCGCAGGAATTGATCAACGCGATCGCGTTTACCGTTATCGGCGGGGGAATGTCGCTGGTCGGAGAAATGCTGAAACGCGCGATAACGCGTGCATCCAGTACGGCCGAAGACCTCCGCGCACGCGAGGCCCATTTGCAATCGATTCTCGATACCGTGCCCGACGCGATGATCGTCATCGACACAAGCGGAATTATCCAGTCATTCAGCTCGGCGGCGGAACGGCTGTTCGGCTATAGCGCGGGAGAGATTATCGGCCAGAATATCAAAGTGCTGATGCCGTCCCCTTACCGGGAAAATCATGACGGCTTTATCAAGCGCTATTTGGATACGGGCGAGCGGCGAATTATCGGCGTCGGCAGGATTGTCGTCGGCGAGCGGCGAGACGGATCGACATTGCCGATAGAGCTTTCCGTAGGAGAGATGAAATCGGCGAACCGCCGATTTTTTACCGGTTTCATTCGGGACCTTACCGAGCGGCAGGAAACAGAGACCAGGCTTCAGGAACTGCAATCGGAACTCGTGCAGATGTCGCGTCTGACCGCCATGGGCGAAATCGCCTCGACGCTCGCCCACGAACTGAATCAGCCGCTTTCGGCCATCACCAACTATCTGAAAGGATCCCGCCGCCTGTTGGAAGATATCAAGGATGAGCCCGTTAGCACCGTTCGCGACGCCATAAGCAAGGCCGCCGAGCAGGCATTGCGTGCCGGGCAAATCATCCGCCGCTTGCGCGAGTTCGTCTCCCATGGCGAGAACGAAAAGCGCGTTGAAAGCGTTTCGAAAATGGTAGAAGAAGCGAGCGCGCTGGCGCTCGTGGGCGCGCGCGAGAGAGGAATTCGCGTGCGGTTTAATTTCGCGAACTCGTCGGACTTCGCGCTGGCCGATAAAATCCAGGTTCAGCAGGTGCTGGTGAACCTGATCCGCAATGCAATCGAGGCGATGGAAGAAGTTCCGCGGCGCGAGCTGACCGTCAGCACCTTGCCCTCCAACGGCGGCATGGTTCGGGTCAGCGTGGCGGATACCGGCAGCGGCATTTCACCCGACATTGCGGAACAGCTTTTCCAGCCGTTTTTCACGACCAAGCCGCAAGGCATGGGCGTCGGGCTATCCATTTCGCGCACGATCATCGAAGAGCATGGTGGAAAAATTTGGATCGAACCGAATCCGGAAGGCGGAACGATTTTTCGAATAACGCTGCCTTCCGTGGTCCAAGAGGATCTGACCGATGCCGGCTAGCAGGTTGGTGCACGTCATCGACGACGACGACGCCTTGCGGGATTCGCTGCGGTTCTTGCTCGCGTCGGCGAAATTTGACGTGGAAACCTATGCATCCGCCACCGCCTTCCTCGCGGCTCTTCCGCGAATCAAGGGCGGGTGCATCGTCACGGACGTGCGGATGCCCCGGCTTAGCGGAATCGAATTGCTGCGCAGACTGAAATCCATGTCGATCGATCTACCCGTCGTCGTCATGACGGGACACGGCGACATCGCGCTTGCGGTCGAAGCCATGAAAGAAGGTGCGATCGAGTTCCTTGAGAAGCCGTTCGACGACGAAGTCCTGCTCAAAGCCGTGGGTGTCGCGCTCGACCGATACGGCAAAGAGGCGAAGAAGGACGCGGAAAAGACGCAGATCCGGGAAAGGCTGAAATCCCTTTCGCAGCGGGAGCGCGAGGTGCTGGAAGGTCTTATTGCGGGTCATCCCAATAAGGTCATCGCCTTGGATCTCAAGATAAGTCCGAGAACCGTGGAAATTTACCGGGCCCATGTCATGACCAAGATGAACGCCGACAGCCTTTCGGACTTGGTCCGCATGAGCCTGCTGGTGGGCCTGTTCGAAAAAGGATAACGCCGGCGGGATGGAATAGCCCTTCTATGATTGCGGTAAATCAAGAAGCCGGCGGCCCGTTCATGCTTTTCTTGATTTCATGCCAACTTCCCGCCCCACTGAAATTGAACCGCGGCCGGATCAACGATCCAGTTGGGACATCGACGCGAATGCTTTCCCCGAGCGAGGGAACGACGCGGATAGGCTGAAATTTCTCCTGCGCTACGCGATTCTGGCTCCATCCAGCCACAATACGCAGCCTTGGCTCTTCGATCTCCATGACGGCCATGTGGACCTGGTAGCCGATCGCATGCGCTCGCTTCCCGTCACCGATCCTTTCGATCGCGAGCTTGTTATCTCCTGCGGCGCGGCACTCGCGCTCCTGCAAGCCTCCGCCGCGGCATTTGGATATGAATTGGCCGTTCGCCGTTTTCCCGCTCGCGAAAACAGGGATCTGCTCGCGCGCGTTTTGCTGACGCGAAGATCCGACGCGGGCGCAAGCCGTAATCCGAAACTGCTCGAAGCGATCCTCAACCGCCGCACCAACAGGAACGCGTTCGATTCCCGTCCGGTATCCGCCCGAGAGCGCGAACTCCTCGATTCCACCATGCAGCGGTCGGGCGCTCAAACTTCCTGGATCGACGGGCCGGCCGAGCGCCAACGGCTCGCTCGAATGATCATGAGTGCCGACAAGATGCAATTTGAGAACGCCGCGTTCCTGCGCGAGCTTGCCGCTTGGATACGCCCTCCGCAGACGTCCGCGCACGACGGAATTCCTGCCAAAGCGTTTGGAATTAGCGGCTTTGCTTCCTATGTGGCGCCCCTCGTCGTCCGCACCTTCGATTTGGGCGGTGGCAAGGCCGCCCGGGATCAAGAATTGATGCAAGGCTCTCCGGGCCTCGTGGTTGTTTCGACGCCCTTCGATCAGGAACAGGATTGGCTCCGCTGCGGCGAAGCCTTGGGATTTGCGCTTCTCGACGCCGAACAGCTCGGCCTCAAGGTCTCCTATCTCAATCAACCGTGCGAAGTGAGCGAGCTGAGATTTCAGTTGAGTCTGTTCGATGATGTAAAGGGGCATCCTCAGCTGATCTTACGTTTCGGCTGCGCCGCCACGGTGCCCCCGAGCCCCAGGCGGCGGCTTGAAGAGATTATGCGCGATAAACGAACGCGCATCGCGTGAGATTCAGGCGGCCCGTCGAAACGCAGGGAAGGCCGCCGAAAAAGGCGGTTTTTTATCGAGCGCGTATCAGCGGCGGGGCAGGCGGCGATCGCCGGAAAAGGCCGGCGCCCGCCATTTGAACCGGACGCCCAGAGCGGCCCCGATCGCGAACGCAACCAGCAGGAAAATTCCCAATATTTGGAATTCGATGGAAAGCGATAAAAAACTCGCAACGGCGTGAAGGCCCAATGACTTGATGGTTTTCAGATCCAGATGCTCCTCGAACAAGAATTTTCGAATGGCCCGGATCCACGGATACGGAAGGTAAAAGGCCCAAATCAGATAGCATAGGAGCCATATCGAGAGGATAATCGGCCCGGGCCTGGCTAATCTGCTGACGCGCATGGATCAATACTGGGCCATTGCGGAGGAACCGCTTTGCTTCAGATCAATAACCATGACTAGGCGGTGAGCCGTTTTTCAATTTCGGATATCGGCATCTTCACCCAATCCTTCTCGATTTCTTCCTTCAGCGCCCCGCGAACCGTCGAAGTATAAGCGCGCCGGATCATTCCGAGCGCGCGGGCTGGCGCCACCAAAATCAGATGTTTTGCCTTTCCCGCCTTCACCGCTCCATCGAGACGCCCCGCGAGCTCTTCCAAAAACTTTTGCTCGGCGCGGTCATGTAGATCGGGTTGCTCGATCGCGCTTCGGCCGACGCCGGCAGACTCGTGAACCCGGGACGGCGCGCTCCTGCCCAATTCGTGGGTGCGCTTGTGCTCGTGCTGGTACTCCTCGACGAGTTTGAGCTGCGGAAACACCTCATCCCCTACATTGCTGAGGATCAAGGCCTTCGCTCCATCGCAAACGACGGCCCATTCGCCCTGCTTAAGCTTGAACTTCGGCATGATTTTCCTCTCAATTCCAGGAACCTATTGGGCTTCGTCTTCGATCATAGCAAGAGGGTTTCCGGGCTTCCGCTATAAAGCAGGCCGCCGATCCAGTCTTTTTGCGTTGGATCAATTTTCTTCGGCCCTTCTTGTTGCAGGTTGCCGTGCGGCGAGCGCGATGGGCGCCGCCGGAATCGGAGACGGCCATGAGATCCATGATCGAAGAGTCGAATTGGGCGCCTTTCCTTTCAGCCGTTGTCATCGATGCGATCGCCATGGCGGTCATCTTGTGGTTCCTGCCGGCTAATTTTTGATGGCCGGTTATTATTCATCGGCGCCAGCCCATTGTCTTGAGATAGATCAATAAAAGCCGCGCGAAGCCCGGAAGGGCCGCGCGGAGAAAATTGATCAGGGTCAAAGCAAGACTTCTCTCCTCTGCAAGAATGGAAATCGTGACGATGGAGAGAAGGCCGTGAACGTCTCGCATATCATGACCCCGGACGCGATCTCGGTCTTGCCCGAGGATAGCGTCCAGCACGCCATCGAGTTGATGCTGAAAAATCGCATCAGCGGCCTTCCCGTCGTCGACAAGAATCGATATCTGGTCGGCATTGTCAGCGAGGGCGATTTGCTGCGCCGGGCGGAGATCGGCACGGAGCGCAAGCGAAACCGCTGGCTCAGCCTGCTGCTGGGCACGGGACGCCTGGCGAAGGATTATGTGCATTCCCACGGCCGCAAAGTCGAAGAGATCATGACGCCGGAGCCCGTGACCGTGTCGGAATACACTTCTCTCGAAGACGTCGCCCGGCTCATGGAACAGCACCACATCAAGCGGCTTCCGGTGATGCGCGACGAGAAGCTCGTCGGCATGGTCACGCGCGCCAATCTGATCCAGGCGATCGCGGCCCGCAGCCATGCCATTCCTCCCCTTACCGATAGCGATCAGGCCATTCGCATCGGAATTTTGAACGAGATCGCGAAACAGCCGTGGGCGCCGGCCCCGCTGATCAATGTCACGGTCAAGGACGGGGTCGTCGAAATATTCGGCGTCGTGACCGACGGCAGGCAGGAAGAGGCCCTGAAGGTGCTGATCGAAAATACGCGCGGCGTGAAATCGGTGAAGAACGAGCTCACCTGGATCGAGCCGATGTCCGGGACGGTGATTTTGCCGGCCGACGAAAAGGGCGAAAGAAAAGTCGTTCCCCACTGATTGAAGACTGGCGAACTAGGAAATATCCGCGAGTTTCGCCGTTCGGCCCTTAGACGTAGCCGAGCCAACGCCAATACGTCGCGCCCAGCAGCATCACTAACCCGAAGGCGAAGACCGTCAGCACCAAGCCGGTGCGGACGAAATCGCGCGCCTCGAAGGTCTCCGTGCCATAGGCGACCATGTTCTGCGGCGCGTTCACCACCAGGATGAACCCGAAGCTCACGACGAATTGCAAAACCATGGTGAGACCAATGATGTTAATTCCAGCCGTCGATATTCCCTGCAGAACGGCGATGACGATCGGGATCATCGCGGAGGCAAGCGCGGTGGCGCTGGCGAATCCGAGGTGAATGACGATCAGGAACAGGCTCATCACGCCCAGCACGAACAGCGCCGTCGCCTGCTTCAGCCCGAATTGCGCGACGACGAGGTCGGCAAGCCATGTCGCCCCCTTCGTCTGCAACAGCGCCGTACCCAGGCTGATGCCGATGCCGAACAGGATGATGGTGCCCCACGGGATTCTCGGCTGCGCCTCCTTCCACGTCATGATTCCGATGCCGGGAAGGAACATCAGCGCGATCGCGGTGATCGTCGTGGTGCTGGTATCGAATTTGTGCAGCACGCCTTCGGTCGCCCAGAATCCCAACAACGTCAGCGAAATAGCGAGCAGCTTTTTCTCCGAGGTCTTCATCGGGCCGAGCGCCACCAATGATTTTCGGATGGCTTCCCGGCCGCCCGCGACCTCCTTCACTTCGGGAGGCATCATCCAAATCATCACGAAATAAAGAACGATCGACATCACAATCCCGAATGGCGCGGCAGCAATGAACCAATCCAACCAGGTGATCGTCTGA
>JBGPVT010000067.1:0-9447 GCA_041491825.1 Xanthobacteraceae bacterium
ATATCGGCATGAGCTTTGAGGGCCGCCCTATCGTCAGCCATTTCTCGATCCGCATCCAGCGCGGCGACCGCATCGGCATCGTTGGGCCGAACGGCAGCGGCAAGACGACGCTCGTCAACATGCTTACGGGAGTGCTCCGCCCGAACACGGGATCGGTGCGGCTGGGATCGAACCTTGCGCTCGCGATGCTCACGCAGCATCGGGACAGCCTCGATTCCGATCTCACGGTCGCCGAAGCATTGACCGGCGGCGCCAGCGACACGGTGTTCGTCAACGGCGAGCCCAAGCACGTCATCGGCTACATGCGGGACTTTCTGTTCAAGAGCGAACAAGCGCGCACGCCGCTCGGCAAGCTCTCGGGCGGCGAACGCGGCCGCTTGATGCTGGCGCAGGCGCTGGCCAAGCCCTCGAACCTCCTGGTTCTGGACGAGCCCACCAACGATCTCGATATGGAGACGCTCGACGTGCTCGAGGACATGCTCGCCGAATATTCCGGCACGGTGCTCCTCATCAGCCACGATCGCGATTTTCTCGACCGCGTCGTCAACGCCGTGATCGTGCCGGAGGGAAACGGCCGCTGGACCGAATATGCCGGCGGCTATAGCGACATGCTGGCGCAACGTGGCGGGGATTTGACCCGCGAGGCGCGGAAGCCGAAAGCGCAAAAAGCCAAGCGTGAACCCACTCGTGGCGCCATCGCGTCGCAAGCCGCAAAGCTACGGCTGAGTTTCAAGGACAAGCATGCGCTAGAAACCTTGCCGAAAACGATTGCCGCGCTGCAGGCGGAAGCGGCGGCGTTGCAATTGAGGCTCGAGGATCCGCAATTCTATGCGCGCGACCGCGCCGCCTTCGAAAGAAGCACGGCTATGCTCGGAGAATTGCAGGAAAAAATTGTTGCGGCGGAGGAGCAGTGGCTACGGCTGGAGATGCTGCGGGAGGAAATCACCATCGACTAGCGCGCCTATAAAATTAAACGCGCGGTCCTCTTACCAAACGCCGCCGAAGTAGAACGCCTTCCCGCCATAGAAACCAAACGGATGGGGGTAACCATCGGGCCGGCAGAATTCGTGAAAAAAGTAGGGCCACTCTGCAAGTTCGCGGTCGCTGTAATCCCGATCGTGAGCACGGTCATGACGGGGGCGACGAGCCGGCTCGCAGCCGTAGGTTCGATAGTAAGCGGGGTCATAGGCATAGCCCGTGTTCATGCAGACCAATCGCCCGTCGGCTTGGTACCAGCAGCGCTGTGCCACCGGCGCGGCGTTCGGTTCGACCGCCGGTACAAACGCTCCGGCCAAGGGCGCGGCTCTGGCCGTGGAAGTGAACGAGGCTGCAAACGTCAGCCCGGCCACCACCGCAATGATGAAAACCGCCGTCTTCATGGATCGCTCCTCTCGTAAAGCCGGTAATGGCCGGACGCGCCTATACGGCTTGATCATGCCTTAGAACCGCTCGAACAAATAGCGGCTTTCGCGTAGCGGCAGTGTCGTTCTTTTTCAGCCGTGGAGTTCAGACGTTATGCGACTCCACGAGCTTTTTGATCTTTTCGTAGGCTTCGTCGGGATTGGGAACGTCGCGCATTCCGCTGCCCACGTTCTCTTGTAACAACGCCGTTCGTCTGACAAGATACACGTTATACGTGCGCCAGACCGAGAAGCCATGATCGCAACCGAGGGAGGTCGGCGGCAGGGCCGGCTCGACGGAATTGTCGAGAGTGCAGGGGTGCAAATGAGAAAACGGACGCAGCAGTCGAAACTGACGGTTAACGCGATTGCCGGGTCGCACGTCGTGACGCTTGGACTCGATATCGACGAATCGAAACGGAAGGGGCTTCGAGGCTTTGGCATTCGGCGTACGGACCACTTGGAGCAGGAAATCTATTGGATGCGCGGAATGAAAACGTTCGAAAGCGTCGAACCGCATCCCGCGCCCGGCGAGCAGTTCTCGAGCGAGATTCATCCGTTCCAATCTTTCCAATGGGCCGACTACAGCGCGAATCCAGATCGCGACTATTCGTACGAGGTCGTCCCAATGTACGGCGAGCCGGGAGCCCTCAAACCCGGCGACTCGGCCAAGGTAAAAGTGCACACCGAGCCCATCGAGGGCGCGACTCATTGCATCTTCTTCAATCGCGGGTCCGTTGCGACGCAGGAATACGCGCGCCGCTTTCAGAACGTTCCCCCTAACAAGGCGGGCCAGGGCGCATACGATTGGTTATCGCGAGGGCTGATCGAAGGGATATTGGCCTTCATCCGACGCGCAAATAGCGGCCGTTGGGGATTGCACGGCGCGTTCTACGAATTTCAGTGGCCAACGGTTCTCGACGCGTTGCGGGAGGCGAAAGGTCTCGGGGCCGACGTCAAGGTGGTGTTCGATGACATCAAGAACGCCACCGGTCCCCGCAAGAAGAATGAGCAAGCCATTACGGACGCGCATATAAAGAGCATCTGCATTCCCCGCCAAAACGGCACCTTGATGCACAACAAGTTTCTGGTGCTCACGGATAAAGGCAAAGCGCGCGCGGTGCTGTTCGGCTCGACGAATTTGACCGAAAACGGAATATTCGGTCATGCTAATTGCGCGCACGTCGTTGAGGATCCCGCCGTTGCCGCCAAATATCTCGAATATTTCGAGAAGCTGACCGAGGACCCGGAAACCAGCTCGCGGGCTTCGGACTACAAACAATGGACCGTCAACGAGAGCCCGGCTCCAGCAAATGCAAAGGTCGGCATGGCTCCGGTTTTCTCGCCGCGACCGAATCTCAACGCGCTCGAATGGTATGCGGAAATTGCGGGGCAGGCACGTAAAGGCCTGTTCATGACTTTCGCCTTCGGTATGAGCGAGTTGTTTCGAAACGTGTACGGCAAAAAGGACGACATCTTGCGCATGGGGCTGATGGAGAAGGAGTGGAATGGGAAAAACAAAGAGGCGCAAATCGAGGCAATCCGCAAGCTGCAAGCGCTGCCCAATGTCGTGATTGCGATAGGCAATCGAATTACACTGAACAACTTCGATCAATGGCTGCAGGAACTGGACAAGATCGATCCTCATGCTCACGTCCAATGGGTCCATACGAAATTCATGCTGGCCGATCCGCTTTCCGACCGGCCGATTGTGGTAACCGGCTCAGCGAACTTCAGCGAGGCGAGCACCAACAGGAATGACGAGAATATGCTCGTCATTCGCGACGACACTCGAGTCGCGGATATTTATCTCGGCGAGTTCATGCGTCTGCATTCCCACTACGCATTCCGCCAAGCCGTGGCGATCTATCTCGATCAGCACCCAGGCGCAAAGCCCGAGGATTTCAAGCAACGTTTTTTAATCGAAGGGAAAAATGACTGGACGGTTCCTTATTTTCAACAGAACGATCGGCAGGCTCGCTGTGCGAGGAGGTTATATTTCGCGGGGTAGCGGCGGCGGCGTTATTTTACGAGCGCTCGTTCAAACGTTATGGGATTCCACCATTGCTTTGATCTTTTCGTAGGCTTCGTCGGGATTGGGAATGTCGCGCACGCCGATGCCGCTGGCCGAGACATTGCCGAAGCCGAGGGCATAAAAGGGGTTGAACGAAGGCGTTGAGCCCGTCGCCAAGGTCGCGAGATAAATCGTCCCGAGGCCGTAGATTCTCTGCAGGATGCCCTTACCCAGCGTGACTTCCTTGATGTCTTTGTATTTGACGAGCTTCTTGTTGATGGTGAAGAAGCCCTCTTCAAATTCAAGCTGATCGTCGAAGAATTTATATTCCGTCCGCCCGTAGTTTAATTTCTTGACGATGTAGAACGTTATCGGAATGCCAAAGAAGACAAGCGCGCCGAAGAAAATGAAGGGTGTCTGCGAATCCTGTGGAAAGATACCGAAGCTTCTCCCCAGCCCGCCGAAAAACGCTCCGCACCACAAGGTCAAGAAGAGCTGGAACGGCAATTGCTGCAGCAAGGTGATCCAGCCGATGAATACGGGTTTGAGCGAGAATTTCATGGGCCTGCCTCGTTCTTTGTCGGCGATCTCGTAGATCAAAATGAATAAAGCAAGGTTAGGGGCCGTCAGCCGCGCTTATGCTGCTTCATCATCCCCACGAACCGCTCGAACAAATAGCGGCTGTCGCGGGGGCCCGGCGAGGCCTCGGGGTGGTATTGCACCGAGAACACGGGCTTCCCCTTGAGCCGGATGCCGGCGTTGGAGCCGTCGAACAGCGAAACATGCGTCTCCTCGGCCTCGGCCGGCAGCTATCACAGGGTGAAAGAGGCGGAGCAGGGAATTCCAGCGCGATAATAGGAAATTTCACCTGTCAAAACCGAAATCATCGCCGGATGAGGTTTTCGGCACACATAGCTCTCAATTAGCCCCTTTTTGGCGGCCGCGTCACGCTGAGAGAGCGAAGTGCCCAACGCCTGTTGATCGACATAGGTCAATTACCACAGGTTGACATTACGTTAAAACGCACGTATTCAGTATTGTAACCACCGTTCAGATTCAAACTGCTTCGGACAGCGGAAACTGCGTCAGCTTAAACACGGTATCAGTTCGGTGATCCTGTGAATAAAAACATACTGTTTATGACAGTTGGCGCGATCGTCGTTGGCTCTTGCATAAACGGGTGTGTTAACACTCCCCCGCCCGCCCAACCCAAGCTGACGGCTGTGACATTCTACGGCCAGCGTGTTTGCAACACATTCAATACAACGGGTTCGCAGTTTCAATTCATTTGTTCGCCATTACCAACGACCGAGTTCACTGGTTGGCGCCTGACTCCTCTGGACCGAGCCGATATCCCGCCACGGAATACTAAGTTTGGCTGGAATTCGACCGTCAATATTCGTGTCCAGACACCGAGCCTCACTTCGCTCGAGATCGCGTATGTGCCCAATGTATTCGTGCGTTCGATCTTGACGCAGGAAAGCCAATCTGAGGCTCGGGCTAGAGGTGTCGAACCACCGCTATTAGAGATCGGAGGTTTCGTACAGGTAGCCGCGGCTGATAACGGAACCGCCAAAGACTGGGTGATCAGTACGAGAGTTCGTCAATGCGACGCAATCTCCAGGCTGGAAATCGTGAACACGTCTTCGGGTGGAGGTAGAAGTACCCCGCTAAGCCTTGTCATTCTTAGAAGTCCTGACGAAATAGGCGATTGTCCCTTTAATCCATTTCCTAGGTGGCCTGGGCCGCCTGGTCCCATATCACTGAAACCACCCCCACCACCCCCCCCACCCCCCCCAACAAGCGCTCCACAGACGTTCACCTTTTGCGAGCGTTGTCCGGGGTTCACGCAAGTGGTGAGCGTTAGCGAATGCACAGAGCAGCAAGCGAGGATTACTCTCGGATATATTGATCCGATCACTGGACAAGCAATGGGCACGGGATTGTTCTGCCATCCCACCAGAATTTCACGACGTGGGCAATGTAGATAGGTTGTTGTCAGTTTTGTCATCGTCGGCAATTTCTAGCCCGTAGCGCGTACGATCGGTTCAGCGCAACGAAACCCATCTCTCTCGGAAACGGGAATATCGTCGCAAGAGCGCGGAGACCCCGCGCAGTTCTGGACGAACCGATTAGCCAGTCGGAGCACAGAGACAATTCGCCAGCCGAAGACCGGCCGGAATGCGCCCGAAAGGCGGCAGTTCTGCCGGAGACCGGCCGATCGTCTCCATCGCAAGACTGCTCGGCCGGGAAATCAGGATTCGTACCGCAATATTCCCGACCCGCGCTAACCCGTTTTCCTACTCGCCTTCATCATCCCGACGAACCGCTCGAACAGATAGCGGCTGTCGCGGGGGCCGGGCGAAGCCTCGGGGTGGTATTGCACCGAAAACACGGGCTTGCCCTTGAGGCGGAGGCCGGCGTTGGAGCCGTCGAACAGCGAAACATGCGTCTCCTCGGCCTCGGCCGGCAGCGTCGCGCGGTCGACGGCGAAGCCGTGGTTCATCGAAGTGATCTCCACCTTGCCGGTGCCGAGATCCTTCACCGGATGATTGGCGCCGTGGTGGCCCTGATGCATCTTTATCGTCTTGGCGCCGAGCGCGATGCCGAGCATCTGGTGGCCAAGACAGATCCCAAAAGTCGGCGTGCCCGAGGCGATCAGCTTCCGGATTACCGGCACCGCGTATTCGCCGGTCGCGGCCGGGTCGCCGGGTCCGTTCGACAGAAACACGCCGTCGGGTTTGAGCGCCAGAATATCGTCGGCGGAGGTTTTCGCCGGCACCACGGTCACCTTGCAGCCGTTCGCCGCCAAGAGGCGGAGGATGTTCCGCTTGATGCCGTAATCGATGGCGACGACATTATACCGGGGCGCGCTCATGCGTCCGTAGCCCTTGCCCCATTGCCACGGCGTCTCGTCCCAGTCGTAGCGCTGGGCGGTGGTGACCATCGGCACCAGATCCATGCCGACGAGGCCCGGCCATTCGCGCGCCTCCATCTTCAGCGCGTCGAGATCGAATTTTCCGTCGCGGGCATGCGCGATCACCGCGTTCGGCATGCCCTTTTCGCGGATCATCGCCGTGAGCGCGCGGGTGTCGATGCCGGCAAGCCCAATGACGCCGCGCATCTTCAGCCAGCCGTCGAGATGGCGGGACGAGCGCCAGCTCGAGGGATCGGTGATCGCCGAGTGCAGCACCACGCCGCGGGCGCCCGGCGAGGCCGCGAGGTTCACCGTCTCGATGTCCTCGTCATTGGTGCCGACATTGCCGATGTGCGGAAAGGTGAAGGTGATGATCTGGCCGGCGTAGGAGGGGTCGGTGAGAATCTCCTGATAGCCGGTCATGGCGGTGTTGAAGCACACCTCGCCGGCAGCCTTCCCCTCGGCGCCGAAGCCTAATCCCTCGAGCAGCGTGCCGTCGGCGAGCACGAGGAGGGCGGTCGGAACGGGTTCCAACCAGCCGCTATCGGCTTGTTTCGAGTTCATGAGCGGCCTACATAGCGGCGAGCCCGGCGGGCGTCAAAGCCGCGGCAAGCGAGGTCCGAAAGTGCTGCGCGAGAAGCTCAACGAAGCGACCAAGGAAGCGTTGAAGTCGGGCGACAAGCTGAAGCTGTCGACGCTGCGGCTGATGACCGCCGCGATCCAGAACGGCGACATCGAGGCGCGGACGGCCGGCCGGAAGCCGCTTGCCGACGAGGAATTGCTCGGCGTCTTTCAGAAGCAGATCAAGCAGCGCCAGGAATCGGTTGAGCTGTACGAGAAGGGCGGCCGCGCGGAGCTTGCGAAGAAAGAGCGCGACGAGATCGAGGTGATCAAGGGCTTCCTGCCGCAGCAAATGTCGGAGGCCGAAGTGAAGGCCGCGATCGCCGCCATCATCAAGGAGACGGGGGCCGCGAGCGTGAAGGACATGGGCAAGGTGATGGCGGCGCTGAAGGAGCGCTTTGCCGGCAAGATGGATTTCGGCAAGGCGAGCGGCGCGGTGAAGGGGCTGCTCGGTTAAGGAGCGCTGCCTGAGTTAGTGTCATCCTTCGAGGCTCGCTCGCTTTCGCTCGCTCGCACCTCAGGATGACGGTAGAGATAACCGTCACCCTGAGGTGCGAGGCCGCGCCGATCTCGGGTTTACCCGAGATCGGAAACTAATTGAGCGCAAGTCGGAAACATCCGACTTGCGTGCGGCCGAGCCTCGAAGGGTGGCTAGCCGCGTTTTTCTCCATCGGATGCGGGATGACGCAGAAACACCCCGCTCGCGCGCGCGACCTGCTTGTCACCGACCACGAGATAAGCGTTGGCGAAGGCCAGGCGGGAGCCCACTTGATATTCGTCGACATGCGCCTCCAGCCAGTCGCCGATGGCGGCTCCGCCGATGAAGTCGGCGCTCATGCTGATCGTCGTCGCCCGGATGGGCGGATCCTGCGACAAGGCCATCTGATAGCCGAGCGCGACATCGGCAAGCGTGAGCAGGAGACCGCCGTGCGCCGTGCCGCGGGCGTTGGCGTGGGTCGCGTCGATGCGCAAGCCCAGCACCAGCTTCTTTCCGCGCCATTCGAAGAACAGCGGGCCGATGCGCTCGAGATAAGGGCTCGTCCGCAGCTCCGCGATCGGCTGAAAATTCTTGGGAACGTCCATTGCGCGTCTCCCGTATAGGCCGCAAAATTGCGCGAATTGATCGGGTAATCTTAGGATAGTTGGCGCCGGTGCGCGCGAGAAAACGCGAACCGCCGCGCGGAACCGATATTTCGCGGAGAGAAATGCAATCATGAGCGATCCAAAAGCAGTCAACGATTTTTCGCTTTCGCGGCGAGGCATGCTCGCGGCGGCTTTAGGCGTGAGTACGGCTGCGCTTGCGCGCTTCACGCCGGGCATAGCGCAGGGCGCCAGCGCGCCGATCCTGCGCCGCGCAATTCCGCATGGCGGCGAGATGCTGCCGGTGGTCGGGCTCGGCACGTCGCAAGTGTTCGCCATCGGCAGCGACGCGAAGGAGCGGGCGGAGCGCCGCGCGGTGATCGAGGCGCTGGTGGCGGCCGGCGGCAGCCTGATCGACACCGCCTCGACCTACGGCAGCGCGGAAGGCGTGGTCGGCGATCTCGTCGCGGAAGCGGGGCTCCGCGACAAGGTTTTTTTCGCCACCAAATGCGAGCTGCGGAGCCGCGCCGCGACGGTCGCTGAGATGCAGGAGTCGCTCCGCCGGTTGAAGACGCCGAAGATCGAGTTGATGCAGCTGCACAACGTCAGCGACCCGAAAACCGATCTCGGCCTGCTGCGCGAATGGAAGGCGCAAGGCACGTTCCGCTATTTCGGCATCACCACGTCGACCGACAGCGACCAGGATGCGGTGGCGGCGGTGACGGCGCGCGAAAAGCCGGATTTCGTGCAGGTGAATTATGCGATTACCGACCGCAACGCCGAAAAGCGCGCGCTGCCGGCCGCGAAGGACAACGGCGCCGCCGTGCTCTGCAACGTGCCGTTCGGGCGCGGCGGGCTTTTCCGCAAGGTGCGCGGCAAGCCGCTGCCCGACTGGGCGGCGGAATTCGACGCCGCGACCTGGGGCCAGTTTTTCCTGAAGTTCCTGCTTTCGCATGACGCCGTGACCGCCGTCATTCCCGGCACCGCCAAGGCCGAACACATGATCGACAATCTCGGCGCCGGCCGCGGCCGCATGCCTGATGCCGCCCTGCGCCAGCGGATGATTGCCTATCTCGATCAGCTCGGGTGATGGCCCTTCGAGGCTCGGCCGCTTTCCCATTCTGTCATCACCGGGCCGCCGCGCAGGTCGCAAAGCGACCGAGCGGCGTGACCCGGTGATCCATGTGGTCTATCGGCGTACGCTGAATTTCAGCATGGATTGCCGGGTCAAGCCCGGCAATGACAATGGAAAGAATGGCCGGATCGCAGCCAACTTTAGGCGCGCGGGCCCGTTAGTTGTGGATGGCCGCGAGAAGCCGGAAGCCTTGCAAACCGGACCGTGCTTCCCTTAGGGAAGGGGCATAACGCGGCCAAACCATGCGCTTCTCGCAATCGTTTCTCGACGAGCTCCGGGC
>JBGPVT010000068.1:0-9381 GCA_041491825.1 Xanthobacteraceae bacterium
CGCTACGCGGTCTCGCACCGGGGATCGCGGCACTCTATGCGGCGACCATCGTCATGGGCGCGGGGATTGCAATCATGCAGCCGTCGCTGCCGCCCATCGTGCGCGCGTGGCTGCCCGCGCGCATCGGCTTCGGCACCGCCGTTTACACCAACGGACTTTTGATCGGCGAGGCGCTACCGGTCGCCTTCACTATCCCGTTCGTGCTGCCGCTCTTCACTGAGAGCTGGCGTGCGAGCCTCGTTTTCTGGTCTGTTCCACTCGTCCTGATCGCGCTTCTTGTTTTTGTCTTGCAGCCGTGGTCAAGCGTCGCCGTGGTGCTTTCGCGCCGCTGGTGGCCCGGTTGGCGCGACCCCTTGTTGTGGAAGCTTTCCTTCGTCATGGGCGCGGCGAACACGATGTATTTCTGCTCGAACGGATTTCTACCCGGTTACCTTGCGAGCAATGGACGCAGCGACCTGATCGGCCCGGCACTTTCAGCGCTCAACATCGGCCAGCTCCCCGCCTCGTTTCTGTTGTTGGCGATGGCGAGCCGCTGGGAGCGCCGCGCCTGGCCCTTCGTCGCGGCGGGCGCGATCGCACTCACCGGCGTCGGCGGCATCGTCGCCACGGCCAATCTGTGGACCGTTATTTCCGCCGGGCTCATCGGCTTTGCTTGCGCGGGCGTCTTGGCGCTTGCGCTGGCGCTACCGGCGTTGCTTGTTCCGCACGAGGACGTGCCGCGGCTCGCCGCCGGCATGTTCACCATCGGCTACGGCGTGGCGATGCTCGTATCGGTGATCGCGGGCGCCGCCTGGGACGCGACGGGGATCGCCGCCTTCGCCTTCCTGCCGATCGCGATCGCCGGGCTGCCGCTGATTCTGATTGCGCCGATGATCGATCTCAGCCGGCGGCCGGGAATGGTCGGCTGAAGCGTGAGTCGGCGGAAAGTCACTGAGGTAGATAGGCGAGGCGCTGAAGTGGCTTAGGCGTATGCCGTGAGCGCCGCCGAGCGTTCGTCTTGAAATGCACAGGGCCGCTGATATGGCTGGTGAAGCTCCGGCCGGCGGAGTAGCATTACATTGGTGTTCTAGCCGTGCGTGTGGACATTGCCCGAGGAAGAGCGCCATGGGGCATGCATTTGCGCACAGGACAAGGCCCGCACCGGCCGCCGAGGGCAGCGAACACCGCGCTCCCGCAAGGTCCCCGCAACTTCATCGAGTCTTGCAACGCAAGTGCGCCTGCGGCGGCGAGGCGGACTTTTCCGGCCAGTGCGCCGAATGCAAGGAGCAGGAAGGGAAGCTGCAGCGCCGCGCGGCAAGCACGGGCGAGTCCGCGAGGGTGCCGCCGATCGTGCACGACGTGCTGCGCTCGCCCGGCCGGCCGCTCGATCACGAGACGCGCGCCTACATGGAGCCGCGCTTCGGGCATGACTTCAGCAAGGTGAAGATTCATACCGATACGGTGGCGGCGCAGTCGGCACGCGCGGTGAACGCGCATGCGTATACTGTTGGGCAAGATATTGTGTTTGGAGCGGGACAGCATTCCCCCGAGATGGCCCTAGGGAAGAGATTGCTGGCTCACGAGCTTACCCATGTAGCCCAACAGGCCAACGGATTTCAGGCCGAATTGGCGATCAATCAACCTGGGGATCAGTATGAGCAAGAGGCGGACCGCACAGCATTAGCGGTTAGTCGGGGTGAGTCATCTCTTGTCTCTGGTCGAGCAGACTCACGCGTCGCATGCCAATTGATGAGACAGCATGTAGAAAAACCGAAAGGTGACAAAGATACTTCCGATTCTTCGCCAGTTACATATGGTCCGTATTTCCTTCCGGAGGTAGTCATCACGGAGCCCAAACCAAACAAAGCCGCCGTTTGTGATGTTACGTTCGTCAAGGTTCAAACACGCGAAGAGCTTCCTCCGCGCATGAGAATTCTAAACCAACAAGCAAACGATGTGCTTAAGTTTCCTGATTACATAACCAATCCAGACATACTTTCCAATCCAAGCATAATTACAAGTACGGAGGTAGATTTAAAGCTCAAGCAAGATCATGACCGAAAGGCTCAGGAGGAACTAACGAAACTATTTGGCAGCGAATATTCGGGGGCCTTCTTCTGGTGGGTACGAGGAGGCGGTTCAACTGGCGAAGGTTCTCCCTTGTGGCGTATTTTGCCTGCCGGAGCTGTTTTTAATCGAGCATACCCACCACAAGCATTTCCTACTCAACAGCGAGTTTACCCGGATACACGAGGTGTAGCCACTCAAACGGAACAAAAAAAATAGAGACTCCTCGTCACGCCCTCGATCGATTTCGCGGAGCAGGCGAGCTGAACGGCTTGCTGAGAAATCTCGACCCTTTCAGCCCATAGCGCCACGGCCTCGAAGTTGCTTTCGTGATCCCAATTCGCACGCCCTTGACGATTTTCACGGACTCGGTGCGCGCGAACAGTTGAAACGGCGGCGCGTCGAGCGCAAGCGCGTTCTGCGCGCGCGTGACCCCGAGCGCCTCGCAGAGTTTTCCCGGCCCCGAGCAAAGCGCGCGCAAGTCTTTCACCCCGCGCCGCCGCTTCATCGCGACGATGCCTTCGGTCGGCTCGATTGCGCGGATAAGCACGGCGCTGGCACTTCCCTCCCGCTCGCAGACGAAATTCAGGCACCAGTGAATGCCGTAGGAGCGGTAGACATAGGCGTAGCCCGGCGGGCCGAACATCACGGCGTTGCGCCCCGTCCGGCCGCCGAAGCTATGCGCGGCGGGATCGGTGTGATGATAGGCCTCGACCTCGACGATGATGCCGCCCGCGCCCTTGAACAGGAGCGTGGCGCCGATCAAATCGGGCGCGACTTTGTGCACGCTGCGGGCGAAGAAATCCTGATGCAGACGGCAAGGGCGGGGCATTTTTTTCTGTCATTGCCGGGCTTGACCCGGCAATCCATACGGATTGTCAGCGCGTGCTGAACTTCATCATGGATGCCCGGGTCAAGCCCGGGCATGACAGGGTAATCTCGCTTCGCCGAGCTTCCGGGATGACCCCGGAGGAAAATAAGGGCTTCCCTGAACCAAACCGGCACATCCGGAATTGGTAAATACAAGCTTAGTGTTGCAGCCGCGACACACCTTCAGAACTTCGCAACGCTAAAGGGCGTTTTGGGCCAAAAGTCGCGGTCCCGCCACAAAGCAACCCGACATCCAGCCCGCACGCCGTCTTAGTATCCCGACGAGGCATTTGCGCCAGCAGGGACGGCGACGAGTGGTCGATGGACGCGAAAACCTTCGATAAATCGAGGCTTCCGAGCCGCCACGCGACGGAAGGGCCCGAGCGCGCGCCGCACCGGTCCTTCTATTACGCGATGGGTCTGACGACCGAGCAGATCCATCAGCCTTTTGTCGGCGTCGCGACCTGCTGGAACGAGGCGGCGCCCTGCAACATCTCCCTCATGCGCCAATCGCAGGCGGTGAAGAAGGGGGTTGCCGCCGCCGCGGGAACGCCGCGCGAATTCTGCACCATCACCGTCACCGACGGCATCGCCATGGGCCACGAAGGTATGAAATCGTCGCTGCCCTCGCGCGAGGTGATCGCGGATTCGGTCGAGCTTACGGTGCGCGGTCATTCCTATGATGCCCTGATCGGCGTCGCCGGCTGCGACAAGTCGTTACCCGGCATGATGATGGCGATGTGCCGCCTCAACGTGCCCTCGATCTTCATCTATGGCGGCTCGATCCTGCCCGGCTCGTTCAAGGGCCGCCCCGTCACCGTGCAAGATCTCTTCGAAGCGGTCGGCCAGCACTCGGTCGGCGCCATGAGCGACGAGGATCTCGACGAACTCGAGCAGGTTGCCTGTCCCTCCGCCGGCGCCTGCGGCGCGCAATTCACCGCCAACACCATGGCGACGGTCTCCGAGGCGATTGGGCTCGCGCTTCCGTACTCGGCCGGCGCGCCCGCGCCCTACGAAATTCGCGACAGGTTCTGCATGGCGGCGGGCGAAAAGATCATGGAGCTTTTGCGTCGCCGCATCCGCCCGCGCGACATCGTGACGAGGAAGGCGTTGGAAAACGCCGCCGCCGTCGTCGCCGCCACGGGCGGCTCGACCAACGGCGCGTTGCATTTGCCGGCGATCGCCAACGAGTGCGGCATCAAGTTCGATCTCTTCGACGTCGCCGAGGTGATGCAGCGCACGCCCTACATCGCGGACCTGAAGCCCAGCGGCAAATACGTCGCGAGGGACATGTTCGAGGCCGGCGGCATTCCGCTCCTGATGAAGACGCTGCTCGATCACGGTTTTATGCACGGCGATTGCATGACCGTCACCGGCCGCACCATGGCCGAGAACATGAAAAGCGTGAAATGGAACGACGCGCAGGACGTGGTGCATCCCGCCAACAAGCCGCTGTCGAAAACCGGCGGCGTCATCGGCCTCAAAGGCAATCTCGCGCCCGAGGGCGCGATCGTGAAGGTCGCCGGCATGAGCGGGCTGAAATTTTCCGGCCCCGCGCGCTGCTTCGACGGCGAGGAAGCCTGCTTCCAGGCGGTGAAGAACCGCAAGTACAAGGAAGGCGAGGTGCTCGTCATCCGCTACGAGGGCCCGAAGGGCGGCCCCGGCATGCGCGAGATGCTCGCCACCACCGCGGCCCTCTACGGCCAGGGCATGGGCGGCAAGGTGGCGCTGATCACAGACGGCCGCTTCTCGGGCGCGACCCGCGGCTTCTGCGTCGGCCATGTCGGTCCCGAGGCCGCGGTCGGCGGTCCGATCGCGCTGGTGGCGGACGGCGACATCATCGAGCTCGACGCCGAAAAGGGTACCCTCACCGTGAAGCTGTCCGACGCCGAGTTCGCCAGCCGCAAAAAAGGCTGGAAGCCGCGCGAGAATGATTTCGGCTCCGGTTATCTCTGGAAATACACGCAGCAAGTCGGCCCCGCGGTCGACGGCGCCGTCACCCATCCCGGTGGCAAGGCGGAGAAGAAGACCTATGCGGATATCTGACGCCATCCGCTTCGGCTCAGTCGCGACGGCGATCCTCATCGCCGCGCCCGCGCTTGCCTTCGACAATCAGCAGACGCCCGCCGCCGCTTCGGTGCCGGGATCCATCGCGCCGCTCGCACCCACGCCCGGTGGAGTGCCCCCGGTGCCCGAGCGGCCGACGCCGTTCGAGGCTTTCCGCTCCGGCACGCAAGCCTATCTCGCCGGCGAAAAAGGCAAGGCGCTCACCGAGCTCCGCTATGCCGCCGAGCAAGGCGACTTGCCGGCGCAATGGAAAATCGGCCGCATGTATGCCGAAGGCGACGGCGTCAAGCGCGACGACAAGAAGGCCTTCGAATATTTCAACAAACTCGCTCTCCAGAACGCCGACGAGTCTCCGATCGGGCCGCATGCGCGCTTCGTCTCGAGCGCCTTCGTCGCGGTGGGCAATTATTATCTCTCGGGCATTCCGAATTCCGACGTGAAGCCGGATAAAGAACGCGCCTACGAGATGTATTCCTACGCCGCCTCCTATTTCGGCGATCCCGACGCGCAATATCGCCTCGCGCGCTTTTATCTCGGCACCGAAGGCTCGCCGAAGGACGCGCGCCAGGCGGCGCGCTGGCTCGGCCTCGCGGCGCAAAAGGGCCAGTACAAGGCGCAGGCTTTGCTCGGCCACATGCTGGTGGTCGGCGAAGGCGGCTTGCCGCGGCAGGCGGCACGCGGCCTGATGTGGCTGACGCTCGCGCGCGAGGCGATCACGAGCGGCGACGACGGCTGGATCGCCCAATATTACGAGGATGCGGTCTCCCACACGAGCGAGGACGAGCGCGCGCTCGCCCGCGTCTATGTCGAACAGTGGCTGTGGGGCAACCGCCGCTAATCCTCAACGCGTTTAGCGCCCTTCAATTGCAAGATCGATCCACGCCGGCACGTGATCCGAAGGCTTTTCGCCGCCGCGCATATGCTTGTCGATGCCGGCGCCGACAAGCTTGTCGGCGGCCTGCGGCGACAGCATCAAATGATCGATGCGGATGCCGTTGTTCTTCTGGAAGGCGCCGGCCTGATAATCCCAGAAGGTATAGAGGCCGGCTTGATCGCTCGTCGCCCGCACCGCGTCGACGAGGCCGAGATATTCAAGCGCGCGGAACTTCTCCCGCGTCGCCGGCAGAAACAGCGCGTCGCCCTCCCACGCTTTCGGATCGTGCACGTCGGCGGGCGAGGGGATGACGTTGTAGTCGCCCGCGAGCACCAGCGGCTCCTCGTTCTCTAACAAGCGCTGCGCATGCAGGCGCAAGCGATCCATCCAGGCGAGCTTGTATTCGTACTTCTCGCCGCCCGGCGGGTTGCCGTTCGGCAGATAAATCGAAGCGACGCGCAGAATTCCGCTCCCCGTCGAGACCACGGTTTCGAGATAGCGCGCATGATCGTCGGCACCGTCGCCGGGCAAATGCGGGGCGACCTCGTCGAGCGGAAATTTCGAGAGGATAGCCACGCCATTATAGGTCTTCTGCCCGTGAACGGCGACGTTGTAGCCGAGGTCCTCGAAAGCGCCGCGCGGAAAGGCCTCGTCAACGCATTTGATTTCCTGCAAGCAGACGATATCGGGTGCGCGTTCCTTGAGCCAAGCCTGCATCGGCTCGACGCGCTGCTTGACCGAATTGACGTTGAAGGTCGCGATCCTCATCGAGGCCGCGCCTTAAAGAAGCATGATCTTTTCCGAAAACCGGTTCCCACTTTTCGGGATCATGCTTTAGAGCGAAAAGCTGGTGCCGCAGCCGCAGGACGCGGTCGCCTTCGGATTCTCGATCTTGAAGGAAGCGCCGATCAGCTCGTCGACAAAGTCGATCTGCGAGCCCGCCATGTATTGCAGCGAGACGGGATCGACGACGACGACGGCGCCCTCGCGCTCGATCACGAGGTCGTCGGACGCCCGCTCGTGCGCGACGTCGAAGCGGTACTGAAAGCCCGAACAGCCGCCGCCTTCGACGCTCACGCGCAGCACCGAGGGGGCGGCCTCGGCGCCGAGAATCTGGGCGATTCGGCGCGCCGCGCGGTCGGTCACGGTGACGGTGGTGGCATCCATGCGAAGTTTCGCTCTCTCGCCGGTTGGACAGGCGTTCGGACGATAGTTAAGTGCTCCCCGCACCATGTCAAATCGGGAGATGCGCGTGGCGATCCGGGCGGAACGAGAGCGGGCTTCCTTCGCCGCCGATCCCGCCCGCTCGCGCGGCAGGCTCGTGCCCGAGGAGAAGAGCCCCTCGCGCAGCGAGTTTCGCCGCGACTGCGACCGCATTATCCATTCCACCGCCTTTCGCCGGCTCAAGCACAAGACCCAGGTCTTCGTCTCGCATGAGGGTGACCACTACCGCACGCGGCTCACGCACACGCTGGAAGTGGCGCAGATTGCCCGCGCGCTCGCGCGCGGACTCGGCCTCGACGAGGACCTGACCGAAACGCTCGCGCTCGCTCACGACCTCGGCCATCCGCCGTTCGGGCACGCCGGCGAGCGGGCGCTCGATCAATGCATGCAGGCGTTCGGCGGCTTCGACCACAATGCGCAGGCGCTCCGCATCGTCACCCGGCTTGAGCGGCGCTACGCCGCTTTCGACGGGCTGAACCTCACCTGGGAGAGCTTAGAAGGCATCGTCAAGCACAACGGCCCCTTGACCGATCGCGCCGGAACCGCGCTCGAGCGCCACGCGAAGGCCGTTGCCGCGATCGCCGACTATACGGCGAGCCACGATCTCGAATTATGGTCCTTCGCCAGCGCCGAAGCGCAAGTAGCGGCGGTCGCCGACGACATCGCCTATGACGCCCATGACCTTGACGATGCCCTGCGCGCGGACTTGTTCGGCCTCGACGAGATCGCGCCGCTGCCGGTCGCGGGCGCGATCTACGCCAAGGTCAAGGACCGCTATCGGGGCGTGGAAGATGCGCGGCTCACCAACGAAGTCACGCGGCGGCTGATCGCCGCGATGATCGAGGACGTGACCGTCGAGACCGGACGGCGCGCCGGGCGAATGAATATACGGACGATCGAAGACGTGCGCGCGGCGAAGTCCGCGCTCGCCGGCTTCTCGCCGCCGATGGCCGCGGCCGATGGCGCGATCAAGGCGTTTCTTACGCCCCGCATGTACCGGCACGCGCGCGTGCTTGCGATCATGGATAAGGCCCAGGCGATGCTGCGCGATCTTTTCGCGCATTATTTCGAGCGGACCGCGGATTTGCCGGCCGAATGGGCGAGGGGGCTTTCCGCCCGCGACGAAGAATCCAAGGCGCGCCGCATCGCCGATTTCATCGCCGGCATGACCGACAATTTCGCGCTTGCCGAGCACCGCCGTTTCTTTGACTCGACACCAGATTTACGTTAGCGCCGCATCCTCCCAACAAAATGTTAGGGACTCACGCTGAGTCAACCTAAAACGATACTGTTTTAGAAAGCCGACCGATGGATCCTTTTGCGCTGTTTGCCGGCCACGTGCGCGACGCCGTCAAAGCGCTCGCGGCCTCCGGCGCGCTGAAAGGCGCGCCCGATACGAGCAAGATCGTGGTCGAGCCGCCGCGCGAGGCCGATCACGGGGATCTCGCCACCAACGCCGCGATGGTGCTCGCCAAGGACGCGCGCCTCAAGCCGCGCGAGCTCGCCGTGATGATCGCCCATAAGCTCCTGGACGTACCACGCGTGCTCAAAGCCGAAGTGGCGGGGCCGGGCTTTATCAACATTTCGCTCGAGCCCGGATTTTGGCTCGACGCGCTATCCGCGGCGCTGAAGGCAGGACAAGATTTCGGTCGCAGCGATCTGGGACGAGGCGATAAGGTCAACGTGGAATTTGTCTCCGCGAACCCGACCGGGCCCATGCATGTCGGCCACGGCCGCGGGGCGGTGTTCGGTGATGCGCTCGCGAACCTTTTGGCGTTCACGGGCTACCCCGTCACCCGCGAGTATTACGTCAACGACGCAGGCGCCCAGGTCGACGCGCTCGCGCGCTCCGCTTACTTGCGCTACCGCGAGGCATTGGGCGAAAAAATTGGCACGATCCCCGAGGGACTTTATCCCGGCGATTATCTGAAGCCCGTAGGTGCGGCACTCGCGGAGCGCCACGGCAAGGCGCTTCTCGGCAAGCCCGAGGCCGAATGGCTGCCGCTCGTGCGTACCGCCGCGATCGAAGCGATGCTGGCCATGATCCGCGACGACCTCGCGGTGCTGAACATCGAACACGAGGAGTTTTTCTCCGAGCGCTCGCTATCCTACGGCAAGGGGGATCAGGTCGCCGCCACCATCGAAACCTTGCGCAAGGGGGGCCAAGTCTATGAAGGCCGTCTGCCGCCGCCCAAGGGCCAATTGCCCGAGGATTGGGAGGATCGCGAGCAGACGCTCTTCCGCTCCACCGCCTTCGGCGACGACGTCGACCGTCCGCTGAAGAAGTCGGACGGCAGCTA
>JBGPVT010000069.1:0-9350 GCA_041491825.1 Xanthobacteraceae bacterium
AAAGAGACCGCTCAATGTCGCCTCAAAGCCGCCAGGCGGAGTGAAGTGCCACGATGCCGCCGCTCATCGCGGTCCATTGCGCCCGCGAGAAACCGGCCTTTCGGATCATCGCGGCGAAATCCTCCGGCCGCGGAAATTGGCGGATCGACTCGACGAGATAGCGGTAGGATTCGGCGTCGCCCGCGACGAGGCGGCCGATCTCCGGAATCAGCCGGAAGGAATAGAGCTCATAGAGCGCATCCAATCCCGGGATCTCGGTCGAGGAAAATTCGAGGCAGAGAAAGCGGCCGCTTGGCTTCAGCACCCGGAAGATCTCGCTCAGCGCGATCTCGATCCGCGGCACGTTGCGGATGCCGAAAGCGATCGTCACCGCGTCGAAGCGTTTTTCGGCAAACGGCAGGGCTTCGGCATTGGCCTCGATAAAATCGATCCGGCCGGCAAGCCCGCGCTCTTCCGCGCGCTCCCGCCCGACTGCGAGCATATCGCCGTTTACATCGGCGACGGTGGCGGAGAGCCCCGGACCGCCCGCGGCGAGCGCGCGAAACGCCACGTCGCCGGTGCCGCCGGCAAGATCGAGCAATTCGAAGGGTCTCTCGTTCTTCGGCGGCCGCAAGCGGGAGATCAGCGCATCCTTCCAGGCCCGGTGCAGCCCTCCCGACATCAGATCGTTCATCAGGTCGTAGCGGCGCGCGACGCTGTGAAAGACGTCGTCGACGAGCGCCTGCTTCTGTTCGAGCGGCACACGGCGGAAGCCAAAGTGGGTTTCGGTGCGGTCGGTCGGCAATGGATCACCAGCGATCGGCGCCGGACCATAGCGCGCGCGGGAACTTGGCGCTATCACCGGCAGAGCGATCCCGAAAGAGCGTAAAGATGCCCGAACTTCCCGAAGTCGAAACCGTCCGCCGCGGCCTTGAGCCCGCCATGCAAGGCGCGCGCTTCCTGAAGGTGGAGGCGCGGCGGAAGAATTTGCGTTTTCCGCTGCCGCGAAATTTTGTCGAGCGCCTGGAAGGAAACTCGGTGACCGGCCTTGGGCGGCGCGCCAAATACCTGCTGGCGGATCTCGCCTCCGGCGACGTCCTCTTGATGCATCTCGGCATGTCCGGCTCGTTTCGCCTTGCCAAGGCAGGCCAGGCGCGAACGCCCGGCGACTTTCACCATGCGCGCTCGAAAGACGAGAAACACGATCATGTGGTGTTCGACATGTCTTCGGGCTGGACGGTCATCTTCAACGATCCGCGCCGTTTTGGGTTCATGAAGCTCGTGCCGCGCGCCGATCTCGATCGCGATCCGTTGCTGCGCGTGCTCGGCCCCGAGCCGCTCGGCAATCAATTCGATGCCGGAATGCTGGCGGCCGCCTGTCGCGGCAAGAAAACGAATTTAAAGGCCGTGCTCTCGGACCAGAAGGTCATCGCCGGTCTTGGCAATATTTATGTGTGCGAGGCGCTGCATCTCGCGCACCTCTCCCCCAAGCGCCGGGCTTCGACCATCGCGAATAGGCACGGCAAGCCCAATGCTCATGCCGAGGCGCTCGTTTCCGCCATTCGCGACATCCTGCAAGCCGCGATTGCGGCCGGCGGCTCGTCTTTGCGGGATCATCGCCAGACCAACGGCGAGCTGGGATACTTCCAGCATCGCTTTCGCGTCTATGACCGTGAAGGCGAGCGCTGCACGACGCCCGGCTGCCGCGGCATGATCCGCCGCATCGTTCAATCCGGCCGTTCGACCTTTTACTGTCCGGTCTGCCAGCGTTAGCGATCAATTGCGCGCGCGAGCCGTCTCCGCTAGGCAACGCGAAAAGGAGGAACCGTCATGGCTTATGAAAATATCCGCGTCGAGACGCGCGGCCGCGTCGGGCTGGTCACGCTGAACCGTCCGAAAGCGCTGAATGCATTGAACGACGCGCTCGTGAGCGAACTCAATCAGGCGCTCGATGCTTTCGAGGCGAACCCGGAAATCGGCTGCTTGCTGCTCACCGGTTCCGAAAAGGCGTTCGCCGCCGGTGCCGACATCAAGCTGATGCAGCCGCTGACCTATCCTTCGACCTATCTCGAGGACTTCGTCGCCCCCTGGGAGCGCATCGGCCGTTGCCGCAAGCCGGTCATCGCCGCGGTTGCTGGCTTTGCGCTGGGGGGCGGCTGCGAACTCGCCATGATGTGCGACATCGTGATCGCGGCGGACAATGCCCAGTTTGGCCAGCCGGAAATCAAGCTTGGCGTGATGCCAGGGATCGGCGGAACGCAACGGCTGCCTCGCTTCATCGGCAAAGCCAAGGCGATGGATCTGTGCCTGACCGGCCGCATGATGGATGCCGCAGAGGCGGAACGCGCGGGGCTCGTGTCGCGCGTGGTGCCGCTTGCCTCGCTTCTCGAGGAAGCGCTCAAGGCCGCCGAGGCCGTGGCTTCGATGTCGCTTCCGATCGCGATGATGACCAAGGAGAGCGTCAATCAGGCTTATGAGACCACGCTTGCGAGCGGCATTCGCTTCGAGCGGCGCCTCTTTCAATCCATGTTTGCGATCGCGGATCAAAAGGAGGGCATGTCGGCCTTCATCGAGAAACGTCCGCCCGGGTTCCATCATCGTTGACGCGTCCGGAAGCTCGGACTATAGGGTCCGCCGCCGCGAAATCTTCTTGTCGGAGCGGTCAAGACCTGCAACAACCTGCAGAAGTTCCCCCTTTGAGCTCCTTTGGGACGGATTGAAATGGCGAATACGTCTTCAGCCAAGAAAGCAACGCGCAAGATCGCAAGGCGCACGGCGATCAACAAGATGCGCGACTCGCGCATGCGCGGCTCGTTGCGCGTCGTCGAAGAGGCGATTACCGCCGGCGACGGCAAAAAGGCGCGCGAGGCCCTGTCGAAGGCCGAGCCCGAGATCATGCGGGCGGCGCAGAAGGGCGTGATTCACAAAAATTCTGCGTCGCGGAAAGTTTCCCGTCTGCAGGCACGGGTCCGCAAGCTCGGTTCCTGATCGCCCTTTCAAGCTTGGCTATGCAAAACGGCGGCCATGTGTCGCCGTTTTTAATTTTTTCTTTGTATACGTTCTTGGTGCCACGAAAAAAACGAAAAAGCGGTTTGCGATGACCGGTTACCAGACCCAAAAAATCTTTTGCGGGAGGGTTTTGATGGGTTACCCGCTCCGCTCGTCAAAAAAAAATAAAATCAAACAGAACCTTGCGACCCAAGGGACGATTGGGGTTCGAATTTTGCCGTTTCCGGCGTTTTCGCGCAGCCAAGCGCGAAAAAATCGTCGTACCGCTCGTTTCCCGCGCGGCGACGCCGCAGTTTCAGAGATTCTCCAAGCGCACTCAGCATCTTGGCGCGTTGCCCGCCTCGCTTCCATGCGCACGAATTGCGGGCGAGACTCGTCGCGCAACAATGCTCGAAACGAATCTGGTTGCGCCTCTATAGGGTGCTGTGTATCGTCGAGCGACTTTCCGGGGACTTCCTCGAACGATCAGCAGCAAAGTGCAGGTTTGTAAACTCATCGTCGATGAGTTGAGGCGGGTCATGACATCTTGGTTGATCGCGTGTTCGTTGAATCGGCGTTTCGGCGCTTTAAGTTGTGTGCGTGTTTCGGACGAACGAACTTGAATGTCTTCAGGCGGTCGCCCGAAACAGCATCAAACTGAATAACGAGAAACATCTTTGACGCCGTCGAGCTTTTTCGATGGCGCATGGGGCGGTCATGTTTTTGAACGGATATCGGGCGCGGCAAAAAACCGCGGCCTTGAAAAACAATCATCAAGTTGCCGAGCACGCCTCGCGGCGCGCGGCAGCGCAAATCCACCCGGCGGTAACCCGAAGCATGGTCCCGCCCCTAGAGCTGATCGAAGGGGGCTTTCGCAGGCTGTAACCCGGTTCGTGCGGACATGACGGACGTTCGATTTCGAACGCTTCGTCAGCATTCAAACGAATCTTCGAGGCATTTTCTTTCTCGAGCGGGAGCCCGCCATGGCAGCCCATAAACAGGAAATCACCGACAACAATGCGACGCGATGGGATCGCGTGCGGCGTCGCTTGCGTGTCGAAGTCGGCGAAGACGTCTATTCGAGCTGGTTCGCCCGCATGGAGGTCGAGGACTGCGACCCCGAATGCGTGAAGCTTTCCGTGCCGACCCGTTTTCTGCGGAACTGGATCCAGTCGCATTATACCGATCGCTTGATTTCCCTTTGGCGGAACGAAACGCCGACCCTAAAACGTATCGATCTGATCGTGCGCTCCGCGATGCGCGGGCCGATCCCAGGCTCCGGCGCGCCGTCCTCCAAGAATGGCTTGGGGATGCGTGTGGCGGCCATGGGAAAGGCGGCGGCCTCTACAGGGATGACGATTTCGAGTCGGCCGGACAAATCCGGCGGTTCGCCGCTCGATCCGCGGCTCAGCTTTTCGACCTTCCTTGTCGGCCGTTCGAATGCGCTTGCCCATGCGGCCGCCCGTCAGGTCGCCGAAGTCGAGGCGGGAACGGTCGCGCGGTTCAATCCGCTTTATGTTCATTCGGCGGTAGGTCTCGGCAAAACCCATCTTCTGCAGGCCATCGCCTGGGCGGGCGAGGTGAACGGACGGCGCGTCAATTATCTCACCGCCGAAAAGTTCATGTATGGCTTCGTGGCCGCGCTCAAGAATCAGTCGGCGATCGACTTCAAGGAGGCCTTGCGCGGCATCGATGCGCTCGTGATCGACGACTTGCAATTTCTGCAAGGAAAAACCGTCCAACAGGAATTTTGCCACACCTTGAATGCGCTCATCGATGCCGGACGCCAGGTCGTCGTGGCCGCTGACCGGGCGCCGCCCGAACTCGAGACCCTGGAAGAGCGTGTGCGCTCGCGACTCGCCGGCGGGCTTGTGGTCGAGATTGGGCCGCTGGAGGAAGAGCTTCGTCTGCGTATCCTCGAGAGCCGGGTCGCGGCGCTCAAGGCGGAGCATTCCGGCTTCGACGTTCCGGCAGCCGTGATCTCCCATGTAGCCCACCAGGTCACGCAGAACGGTCGCGACCTCGATGGCGCGGTCACCCGTCTCCTGGCCCATAATCAGTTGAGCGGCCGTCCGATCACGGTGGAACTGGCGGACGAGGTCATTCGCGACCTCATTCGACCCTCGGATCCCCGCCGCATCCGCGTGGAGGACATTTTGCGGATCGTCTCCAAGCATTACGGCGTGAGCCGGGCGGATCTCCTTTCCTCCCGGCGCACCGCGAATGTCGTGCGTCCCCGCCAGATCGCCATGTATCTCGCCAAGACCCTGACGCTGCGCTCGCTGCCCGAGATCGGGCGCCGCTTCGGAGGGCGTGACCATACGACCGTGCTGCACGCGGTCCGCAAGATCGAGGGACTCGTTTCCGGCGACAAGGTGTTGGCCGAGGAGATCGAAGTTTTGAAGCGTATGTTGCAGGAATAAGGGGTTTTTCCGGCCGTCGCCCTTGCGGAAATCGAAACAAGAAGCCAATGTTTTGTGCCGGCGCTCGGATTTCCGCGCCGGAGCCCGGGAATGCGCATTATCATCTGGATTTTGAGTTCATGAAGGTCACGGTCGAGCGCAGCGAGCTCGTCAAGTCACTCTCCCACGTTCATCGCGTGGTGGAGCGGCGCAATACGATTCCGATCCTCGCCAACGTCTTGATCCGCGCCGGCAAGAACGGCCTCGAATTGAAAGCAACCGATCTCGACCTCGAAATCGTGGAAACCTTGCCGGCCGAGGTCAAGCAGACCGGCGCCACCACCGTGCCCGCGCACATGATCTACGACATCGTGCGCAAGCTTCCCGAGGGCGCCCAGATCGAGCTTCAGTCGGGAAACGATCGCGGCTCGCTCTCGATCCGCGCCGGGCGGTCGCGCTTCACGCTGCAAAGCCTGCCCGAAACCGATTTTCCGGATCTTGCCGCCGGCGAATTGCCGCACCGCTTTTCGCTCGCGACCTCCGATCTCAAGCGCCTCGTCGACAAGACGCAATTCGCGATTTCGACCGAGGAGACGCGCTACTATCTGAACGGCATCTATTTGCATGCGGTCGAAGAGAAGCCCGTGAAACTGCGGGCGGTCGCGACCGACGGCCATCGCCTTGCCCAGGTGGACATACCGGCGCCCAAGGGCGCAAGTGGAATTCCCGGCGTGATCGTGCCGCGCAAGACGGTCGCGGAAGTGCAGCGCCTGGTCGAGGACGGCGGCGAAGAGGTTGAGATCGAGCTCTCGCCCTCCAAGGTCCGGTTCTCGTTCAACAAGGTGGTGCTGACCTCGAAATTGATCGACGGCACCTTCCCCGACTATGTGCGGGTGATTCCGGCCGCCAACGACAAGACGCTCGTGGTCGAGAAAGCCGAATTCGCCGCCGCCGTCGATCGCGTCTCGACGGTTTCAAGCGAGCGCGGTCGCGCGGTCAAGCTTTCGCTCGCCAGCGGAAAGCTGACCCTATCGGTCACCAATCCCGATTCGGGCAGCGCCACCGAAGAGCTCGAGGTCGAATACGACGCGGAGCCGCTCGATATCGGCTTCAACAGCCGCTATCTCCTCGACATCACCGCGCAGCTCGAGGGTGAGAAGGCCGAGTTGAAACTCGCCGATCCCGGCTCGCCCACGCTCTTGCGCGACCAGGACGCGACCGGCGCGCTGTACGTGCTGATGCCGATGCGGGTGTGAGCCGTCCGAACCCGTCACGAATCCCGGATCCGCGGCGCGCGGCCGCAGGCGTCGCCATTCGCCGCCTGCAGCTCGCGAATTTCCGCTCTTACCGCAAGCTCGACATTCGCACCGGGCGCGGCCCGGTCGTGCTGATCGGGCCGAACGGCGCCGGCAAGACCAATTTTCTCGAAGCGATTTCGTTTCTCGCCCCCGGACGCGGGCTGCGCCGGGCAACGCTGGAGGAAGCGGCGAGAAGCGAGGGCGACGGCTCCTGGGCGGTTTCCGCGGAAGTCGAGGGCGCGCTCGGCCCGGTTCAACTCGGCACCGGCATCGATCCGCCGATCGAAGGGGTCGTGCCCGTGCGCCGCTTCCGCATCGATCAGGAGAAAGCCGCCTCCGCCGCCGCTTTCGCCGATCACCTGCGCGTTGTTTGGCTGGTGCCGGAGATGGACGGCTTGTTCCTGGGGCCGGCCGGCGAGCGCCGCCGTTTTCTGGATCGCCTCGTATTGGCGATTGACGCCGAGCACGGCACGCGCGTTGCGGCGCTCGAACGCGCGCTGCGTTCGCGCAACCGTCTCCTGGAAGAGGCTTCGCCCGACCAGCGCTGGCTCGATGCCGTGGAGCACGAGGTCGCCGAGCTTGCGGTCGCCGTTGCCGCGGCGCGCGCCGAATGCGTGGAGAGGCTGCGGGGGGAGATCGAGGCGGCGCACGATCCCGATTCTCCTTTTCCCGACGCCGAGATCGGGCTCGATGGCTGGATGGAATCCGCGCTGCAGGAATCCTCCGCCATCGAAATCGAGGATCGTTATCGTCAAATCCTGCATGCAGCGCGCGAGCGCGACCGCGCCGCCGGACGCACCCTCGACGGCCCCCACCGCACGGATCTCACGGTTGCGCACGCGCTGAAGCGAATTCCGGCCGCGCGCGCGTCGACGGGCGAGCGCAAGGCGCTGCTCGTGGGGCTGGTGCTTTCGCATGCGCGGCTCGTCGCCGCGATGCACGGCTTTCAGCCGGTCATTCTGCTCGACGACGTGTCGGCCTTTCTCGACGAGGAGCGGCGCGCAGCCCTGTTCGCGGTGCTCGAGCGCATCGGCGCGCAGGTGTTCATGACCGGCGTCGATGCATCGGCCTTCGCCGCGATCGAAGATCGCGCCGAGCGCTTGCAGGTCAGCGTCGAGGGCATCGTTCCGCGGAGCTGAAATGCCGGTCTTTTTCGCGCAGTGGACGGGCTGTTTTGACGCGCGCGAAAATAGCAGAAAAGCGATATAAATCATATACTTAGCGACGATCACTTTGGCCTAGGCGCGGCCTTGTTTTCGTGCCAAACGGGCGCTCCATTAGAATTGTTTTTCAAGCGATTCGAGGCCGCGAAAAATGGCCAAGCCCGCCCGCAAAACGAGCCCCGCCAAGGCCGGCGCCGGCAAGTCCGGCGCCTCCAAGAATGGCGCCTCCAAGAATGGCGCCTCCAAGAACGAATACGGCGCGGAATCGATCCAGGTCCTCAAGGGCCTCGATGCCGTGCGCAAGCGCCCGGGCATGTATATCGGCGACACCGACGACGGCTCCGGCCTCCACCACATGGTCTACGAGGTCGTCGACAACGCCATCGACGAGGCGCTCGTGGGCTTCGCCACCCATATCGAAGTCGAGCTCAACGCCGACGGCTCCTGCACCGTGACCGACGACGGCCGCGGCATTCCGACCGACATGCACAAGGAGGAAAAGGTTTCCGCCGCCGAAGTGATCATGACGCGGCTGCACGCCGGCGGAAAATTCGACCAGAACACCTACAAGGTCTCGGGCGGCCTGCACGGCGTCGGCGTCTCCGTCGTCAACGCCTTGTCGAGCCGGCTCGATCTCACCATCTGGCGCGACGGCCGCGAATTCTTCATGCGCTTCAAGAACGGCAAGGCCGAGCATCCGCTGAAGAATGTCGGCAAGGCCGCGGACAAACGCGGCACCCGCGTCACCTTTTTTCCGAGCCACGACGTCTTCACCAACACCGATTTCGATTTCGCCACCCTCGAGCATCGGCTCCGCGAACTCGCTTTTCTCAATTCCGGCGTCAAGGTGACGCTCGCCGACCATCGCGGGCCGGTGCCGAAGATCGAGGAGATGCGCTACGAGGGCGGCGTCGAGGCGTTCGCGCGCTATCTCGACCGCAACAAGCAATCGCTGATCCCGCAGCCGATCATGATCAAGGGCGAGCGCGAGAAGATCGTGGTCGAGGCGGCGCTTTCCTGGAACGACAGCTATCACGAGAACATCCTCTGCTTCACCAACAACATTCCGCAGCGCGACCGCGGCACGCATTTCACCGGCTTCGCCGCGGCGCTGACGCGCGAGGTGATCCGCTACGCCGAGAATTCCGGGCTCGGCAAGAAGGAGAAGGTCGAACTCTCGGGCGAGGATTGCCGCGAAGGCTTGACCGCCATTCTTTCGATCAAGGTGCCGGATCCGAAATTCTCCTCGCAAACCAAGGACAAGCTCGTCTCCTCGGAAGTGCGGCCGGTGGTCGAGACGATCGTCGCCGACGCGCTGCAGGACTGGCTCGACAAGCATCCGGCGGAAGCGAAGCCCCTCGTCTCCAAGGTCGTCGAGGCCGCGGCGGCGCGCGAGGCCGCGCGCAAGGCCCGCGAACTCACCCGCCGCAAGGGCGCGCTCGATATTTCGTCGCTGCCGGGAAAGCTCGCCGACTGCCAGGAGCGCGATCCCGCGAAATCCGAGCTGTTTCTGGTCGAGG
>JBGPVT010000070.1:0-9334 GCA_041491825.1 Xanthobacteraceae bacterium
CTCGCTAACGCTCGCGATCACCCTCTCCCACAAGGGGAGAGGAAAGCACGATCATCACGATCTTCGAACAATCCGCCAACGCGCGGACATTTTCTCAAGTCGGATCGAGCGCGGCGGCACCGCGCAGGATCGCTTCCGCGGCGGCGGTCGGACGCCCGTCGGCATCGTTCAGCACGAGGCCCGGACGGAGCGAGGGCGGCGTTCGCCGCCCCTTGATCGCGCGCACGATTATGCGGATGGCGGCGGCATCCGGCCGCGGGAAGATGGGGATGAGCTCAGTTGCGCCAAAGCGCCCGGCGAGCGCGGCGAGGATCGTCTCGATCGCATCCGGGCGGTGGATCAGCACGAGCCTGCCGGCAGCCTGAAGCACGCGGTCGGCCGCGGCAAACCAAGGATCGAGCTCGGAATCCGCCGCCGCGTGCGCGCGCCTGCGGCCGGCGTCGGGGGAAACATTGCGCCGGCCCGGATCGTTGAAGGGCGGGTTCGCGATCACGAGATCGGCCGTGGCGGCGAGCGAAGCCGGGCCTTTGCCTCGTGCGAGCTTGCGGATGTCCGCGACGATCATCTCGGCGCGCTCGCCATAGCCGTTTCGCCTCGCGTTTTCGCGCCCGAGCTCCGCGAGATTTGCGTCGATCTCGACCAACGTCACCCGCCCGGCCGCCCCGCGCGCGAGAAGTGCCAGTCCCGCCGTGCCGACGCCGGCGCCGAGATCGACGGCGTGTTTCGAGACGGGTGCTGCCGCCGCGAGCAGGATCGCGTCGTGGCCGGCGCGATGGCCATCCACGGGTTGCAGCAATTTCAACCGGCCGCCGAGGACGGCGTCGTCGGTAGTCGCGGCGTCGCGGAGCGGCATCTCAGGACGCGGCGAGCGCATTTCCGTAGCCTGCTTCCCGAAGAAGCTTTCGCGCCCGCATGGCGTCGTCGGTGGCGATCAGAATGCGCCGCGGCAGCGCGCCGATCGAGCCTTCGACCGCGCTCATGTGGCGGTCGGCGACGTGGCAATCAATGTGGGCGCCCTGCAAAATCGCCTCGACCGCCGAAATCAGCACGAGGTCGTTGGTGCGCATCAACTCGGTCATGGATTGGCGCGGCGTTCAACGCCGTAGGGCGCGCGGTGCGCGAGATAGGCGAGCCGCTTCAATTCGCGCCGGCCGCGCGTCACCGTGTCGAGCACGAGGCCGGAGGTGAGCGCAAGGCACGCGAGCAACATCAGCCCGGTCGAAAGAATCGCGGTCGGCAGTCTCGGCACCACGCCCTGCTCGAGGAACGTCACCACCACCGGCACCGCGAGCACGATCGCGAGCGCCGCGAGCATCACCGCGATCACGCCGAAGAAACGGAGCGGCCGCTCCCCGCGGTAGAGCTGCAGGATGGTCCACAGAATCCGCAGGCCGTCGCGCCAGGTGTTGAGTTTCGATGCCGATCCTTGCGGCCGTGCGTAGTAGGGCGTCTTCATTTCGCCCACCGGCATGCCGAGTTCGAGCGCGTGGATCGTAAGCTCGGTCTCGATCTCGAAGCCGCTCGAAAGCGCCGGAAACGATTTCACGAAACGGCGCGAGAAAATGCGGTAGCCGGAAAGAATGTCGCTGAAGGCACTGCCGAAGACTTCCGCCACGAACCAGGTGAGGAGCCGATTGCCGGAGCGGTGGCCGAGCCGGTAGGCGTCGTGTTCCTGATCGACGCGGGCGGCCACCACCATGTCGAGATTTTCGCCGACAAGCTTTTCGATCATCTTCGGCGCGCTTGGCGCGTCGTAGGTCGCGTCGCCGTCGACCAGCACATAGATGTCGGCCTCGACGTCGGCGAACATCCGGCACACGACATGGCCCTTGCCTTGGCGCGTCTCCACGCCGACCACGGCGCCGGCGGCGCGCGCGGCCGCGGCCGTGCCGTCCTTCGAATTGTTGTCGTAGACGTAGATCACGGCGCCGGGAAGTGCTGCGCGAAACTGCTCGACCACTTGCTTGATCGCGGCCTCTTCGTTGTAGCAGGGCACGAGCACCGCGACGCGGCGTGCCGCGCTCTCGCTCGTGCCGCGAGGCTGCTCCAGCGGTTGATTGAATGCGCGCATCGGCCCTCGACCTTGATTCCCGCAATCTATGCCGTAACGGGCGGCGCGCGAAGAGCCATGGGCCGCCATCGGAGCCTTGCCGCAGCGCCAGGCGTTTCTCTATGGTAGCCTCGGTTCAGGAGACCATAGTGGCCGTCGTTCTTCCTTTCGAGCATGCCGAGCCCTCGATCGAGCGGCTCAACGCCCTCGTGCGCGCCGATCTCGAGCGGGTCAACAGCCTGATCATCGGCCGCACCGGCTCCGAGGTCACCATGATCCCGGAGGTGGCGAACCACCTGATCTCTTCGGGCGGCAAGCGCCTGCGGCCGATGCTGACGCTCGCGACCTCGGCGCTCACCTTCTATCGCGGCGACGGCCATGTGAAGCTCGCGGCATCGGTCGAATTCATGCACACGGCGACGCTGTTGCACGACGACGTGGTGGATGCGAGCGAGATGCGGCGCGGCAAGCTCGCGGCGCGCATGCTGTGGGGGAACGAGGCGAGCGTGCTCGTGGGGGATTTCCTGCTCGGCCAGGCGTTCAAGATGATGGTCGAGGTGGGCTCGCTCCGCGCGCTCGATATTCTCTCGGCCGCCGCCGCGACCATCGCCGAAGGCGAGGTCATGCAGCTCGCGGCGGCGAAAAATCTCGACACCACCGAAGACGCCTATCTCGGCGTGATCCGCGCCAAGACCGCCGAATTGTTCGCGGCGGCGTGCGAAGTGGGCCCCGTGCTCGCCGAACGGGCGAAGGCCGAGCAGGCGGCTTGCCGCTCCTTCGGCATGAATCTCGGCATCGCCTTCCAGCTCGTCGACGACGCGCTCGACTACGGCGGCAGCCGCGCGCGGCTCGGCAAGAACGTCGGCGACGACTTCCGCGAGGGCAAGATCACGCTGCCGGTGATCCTCGCCTTCCGCCGCGGCAACGAGGAGGAACGCCGTTTTTGGCGCGGCGCGCTGGAAGGCGGCGAAAGCACGGAGGCGAACCTGGAGCGCGCGATCTCGGCTCTCGCGCGGCACCGCGCCTTGGAAGACACCGTCGAGCGCGCCCGTCACTACGGCGCCATCGCCAAGGACGCGCTGGCGCTGTTCCCCGAAGGCGAGAGCAAGGGCGCCCTGATCGACGTCGTCGATTTTTGCGTCGCGCGGGCTCATTAAAACTAGCGCAACGTCGTCGCTTCGATCCACCAGTCCGAACGCTCGGCGCGAATTTCTTTCGCGGCGGCTTCCGCGAGCGCCCTATCGTCATAGAGCGCGAACACGCTCGATCCCGAGCCCGACATCCGCACCAGTCTCACGCCGCCGGTTTTACGCAGGCGTTCTTCCACGACCGTGATCGCCGGCGCGAGTAAATGCGCCGCGCGCGCGAGATCGTTGGTCTGCGTATGGAGAAAGGCGATGAGCTTGTCTCGCTCGAGCGGTATCGCCTCGCTCTCCGGATGATCGGAGAAATTCCCGCTCGAGGACTTCAAGCCCGATTCGTCATAGCTCCTGAATACCTCGGCCGTCGCCAACGGCGCGCCGGGAAATACGATGACCGTGGGAAGCGGAGGCAATCGAAGCGGCGGCGAAAGCCGCTCGCCGATGCCGCCGACCACGCGGGCCCTTTCTTGCAGACAGACCGGCACGTCCGCGCCCGTTTCGCCGGCGGCGGTGAGAACGCGCGGGTCTTCAAATCCCAAACCATTGGCCTCTGCGAGCAAGCGCAACGCCGCCGCGGCGTCCGAAGAGCCGCCGCCGAGCCCGGCGCCCACCGGCAAGCGCTTGGTCAATTCGAATCGTCCGAGCCTTAGCCCCTCGATGCGTTCGGCGAGCGCGCGGGCGGCGATCAGCACGAGATTGTCGGGCGCCTTACCCAGCGCTGCGGCATTCGGTCCCATCAGATCGAGATCGAGCCTATCGCCGGGGACGAAAGCCAACGCGTCGCCGACGTCCGCGAAAGCGACGAGGCTGACGAGATCGTGATAGCCGTCCGTCCGCCTCCCAAGGATTCTGAGCGTCAAGTTCACCTTGGCGGACGCGCGGCTATGAAGGCGGTTCATGACGAGTGGGGCCGGAGCATGGCGGCGTAAGGGAGCGCAGGCAAGTCCGCGATCCTTTTTGCCTTGTCCTTGCGGATGCCATGAATCGGGGGCATCCTGCCCTCGACCTCGGTCCTTTGCCCCCAAGCGCCCATGCGCCGCGGATCGAATTGAACCGAAATTATCGGAGATATCGCTTGAGGCCTCTTCGTTTCCTGATCGCCGGGCTCGCGGCGGCGAGCACGCTTATCCTCTCTTACGCGACGCGAGCCGACGTTCCGCCGCAAGCGGTGATCGCACGCACGTCGCCGGCCGGAAATTATCTTGCCGCCCGCTTCGCCGGTTCTTCCCGCGACATGGCCGCCGCCGCCGCTTATTACCGTGCGGCGTTGCGCGCGGATCCCCGCAACGAAGACCTGATCGAGCGCACCTTTCTCGTGGTGCTCGCGAACGGCGCGGTGGAGGAGGCGATGCCGCTCGCCGAGCGGCTTTCCGGCATCGACCGCAACCAGCGCGTTGCGCGGCTGGCCCTTGCCGTGCGCGCGCTCAAGCGCGGACAAAACGCGCAAGCGCGCAGCCAGCTCGTGCAATCGATGCGCGGTCCGATCGCGGATCTCACCGCGACGCTCCTTTCCGCCTGGGCCAGCGCCGGCGCCGGCGACGTCAAGGGCGCGATCGACAGCATCGACCGCTTGCAGGGCCCCGATTGGTACGTCGTATTCAAGGATTTGCATGCGGGCCTCATCCTCGATCTTGCCGGGCAGCGCAAGGAAGCCGGCAAGCGGCTGGAGCGCGCCTATCGGCTGGATTCCAATGCCATCCGCGCCGTCGACGCCTACGCGCGTTGGGCCTCGCGCAACGGCGATCGCGACTCGGCGCAGAAGGTTTACGACGCGTTCGCGAAGGTGCTGCCCAACCATCCGCTGGTCGATGCCGCCGTCGCCGAACTCAAGGCCGGCAAACAGCTCGCTCCCATGATCCGTTCCACCGCCGCCGGCGCCGCCGAAGTTTTGTTCGGTCTCGGTGCCGCCCTCGGCCGGCAGGGCGGCGAGGATATCGGCCAGATCTATCTGCAGCTTGCGATCTACCTCGACCCGGAACATCCGCTCGCGTTGCTATCGCTCGCCGATCTTTACGAGAACTTGAAGCAGCCCGAGCTTGCGATCGAGGCCTATTCGCACGTGCCGGCGAACTCGCCCTTGAAACGCAACGCCGATATTCAGATGGGCCTCAACCTCGAGGCGCTGGAGCGGCCGGAAGAGGCGAAGAAGCAGCTCGACCAGCTCGTCGAGCGGCGGCCGGACGATCTCGAAGCGATCGTCGCGCTCGGCAACGTGCTGCGCTCGCGCAAGCAATGGAAGGAAGCGGCCGATGTCTATACCAAGGCCATCGACCACATCAAAGAGCCGGGCCGCCAGCACTGGACGCTGTTCTATTTCCGCGGGATCTGCCTCGAGCGCACCAAGGATTGGCCGCGCGCCGAAAAGGATCTCGAAAAGGCGCTCGAGCTTTTTCCCGAGCAGCCGCAAGTGCTGAACTATCTCGGCTATTCCTGGGTCGATCAGGGGCTTTATCTCGACAAGGCGCTGAAGATGATCCGCCGCGCGGTCGAGCTGCGCCCGAACGACGGCTATATCGTCGACAGCTTGGGGTGGGCCTATTACCGCCTCGGCCGCTACGACGAGTCGACCTCCGAACTCGAGCGCGCGATCGAGTTGAAGCCCGAGGATCCGGTCATCAACGATCATCTCGGCGATTCCTATTGGAAGGTCGGCCGCAAACTCGAGGCGCGCTTCCAATGGACGCATGCGCGCGACAACAAGCCCGAGCCCGAGGATCTCACCAAGATCGAAGAGAAGCTGAAATCGGGCCTGAAAGCCGAGGAGAGCGCGCCCTCGAAGGCGGGCTCGGTCGCGGCCCCCGCCAAAAACGGCGGATAGAGCAACCCTCAAATCATGTCGTCCCGGAAGCCGCGATAGCGGCTGTCCGGGACCCAGAATCACTGGCATTCCGGTAAGCGAAATAATTCTAGCGGCATCGATTCTGGATCCCGGGTCTCGCGCTTTGCGCTCGCCCGGGATGACGGCGGAATTTTCCAAAAAGTCTTACGCCTCAGCGGCGCAATTGCATGTCGCCGACGGAACTCGCTTCAGCGGGCTTGCGCTCGGTCTTTTGTTCGCCGGTGCCCCGGCGACGCGCGAGCTGCAGCACCGAGCCGCCGCGATGGAAATCGCAATACATGAAGCCCATGTGGCTGATCGAGCCGCGAAAGCTGTCGCTCCCCGTCTTCGTCAGATTGAAGCAGGGCTCGAACGGCAATCCCTTCAGGCGCGCACAGACCTGCGAGCCCGCGAGGTAAAGCGTGTTCGGCGGCAATTGCATGTAGCGGGTTTGGCCGCGCCCGGTGACGCGGATGCTTCCCGCCGCGGAGCCGTCGGAGAAAATCCGGCCGCCGCCATTGGTGCCGTCGAAGCAGCGGTAAGAGAACAGCCCTCCGGCGACGAATTCCTTGGCCTGCTCGGCCGTCATCGTCTGCGCTTGCGCGCTTGAGACCGCGAACAGGAATATGGCGGCGAATATCGGTTGTTTTTGTCGCATCGTCCCGCGAATTTCGTTGGCCCCGGGGCAACTTGCGCCGAAAAAGCGCTGATTTGTCAAGCGCCAATCTTCATCAGCCGCGGATCCGCACCAAGATCCGGCCGCGCACCTTGCCCGCAAGGATCTCCGGCCCAACTTCGGTAACCTTTGCAAGCGGTATTTCTGTAATCATCGCCGCAAGTTTCTTGCGATCGAGGTCGGTGGCGAGCCGCCTCCAAGCCTCGCGGCGGATCGCTTGCGGACAATAAACGGAATCGATGCCCAAGAGCGATATGCCGCGCAGGATGAACGGGGCGACCGATGCCGGCAAATCCATGCCCTGCGCGAGACCACAGGCGGCGATGGCGCCGCCATATTTCGTCATCGACAGTACGTTGGCGAGCGTGTGGGAGCCCGCCGAATCGACGCCCGCGGCCCAGCGCTCCTTGCCGAGCGGCTTCGCCGGGCCCGAGAGCCCGGCGCGGTCGATGATCTCGGCGGCGCCGAGCGATTTCAGATAATCCAATTCCTGCGCGCGGCCGGTCGAGGCGATGACGTGAAAGCCGTGCTTCGCGAGGAGAGCGATCGCAACCGAGCCGACGCCGCCCGCGGCCCCCGTCACGACGGCCGGCCCGCGATCGGGCCGAATACCGTGCCGCTCGAGCGCCATGACCGCGAGCATCGCCGTATATCCGGCGGTGCCGATTTCCATCGCTTCCTTGGCGCTCATCCCCTTCGGCAAGGGCACGAGCCATTCGCCCTTCACGCGCGCGACTTCCGCGAAGCCGCCGAGATGCGTCTCGCCGAGGCCGAAGCCGTTCAGCACGACCGCGTCGCCCGGCTTGAATTCCTGATGGCTCGAATGTTCGACGGTGCCGGCGAGGTCGATCCCCGGAATCATCGGCCAGCGCCGCACCACCGGTCCCTTGCCGGTCATTGCCAGCCCATCCTTGTAATTGAGGGTGGACCACTCGACGCGGACGCTGACGTCGCCCTCCATCAGCTGGGCCTCGTCGAAATCAACGAGCCCGACCTTCTGGCCCGAATCCGCCTTCTCGATCAGGATTGCCTTGAACTTCGCCATGCGGCGCTTTTAGCACATCAGGCGGCGGCGGGGGCGAAGCGGCCGACGGGCTTCTCGACGATCGGCAAGTTAATGAGTGCCGATGCAACGCCGAAGAATACCGACAGCCACCACACCGGATTGTAGGAGCCCGTGGCCTCGAACACGAGGCCGCCAAGCCATACGCCGAGGAAGCTTCCGACCTGGTGGCTGAAGAAGGCGAAACCGAAGAGCATCGCGAGCCAGCGCGTGCCGAACATCAGCGCGACAAGCCCTGACGTGGGCGGCACCGTCGATAGCCACGTGAGCCCGGTCACGACGCCGAAGGCAAGCGCCGCGGCGGTGCTCGGGGGCAGCGTGATGAAGATCGCGATCGAAATCGCGCGGATGAGATAGATCGTCGACAGAATAAATCGCATCGGCACGTAGTTGCCGAGATAGCCCGCCGACATCGAACCGACGATATTGAAGAGGCCGATGATCGCAATCGTCCAGCCGCCTACATCCGCGCTCAAGCCGCGATCGATGAGATAAGAGGGCAGATGGGCGGTCACGAAAGCAAGCTGGAAGCCGCAGGTGAAGAAGCCGAGCACCAGGAGCACATAGGAGCGGTGGCCGAACGCCTCGGCGAGCGCCTGCTTTACCGATTGCGAGGGCGCCACTGCCGCGCCGGTGCTCGTGACGTTGGGCGGTGTCGCGAGCGCGAGCGACAGCGGCAGGACGAGGAGCACGAGTGCCGCGAAAACGAAGAGCGCCGTCTGCCAGCCATAGTCGTGGATCATCGAAACGCCGAACGGCGCGAACAGAAACTGGCCAAAGGAGCCCGCGGCGGTGCCGAGACCGAAGGAGAGCGAGCGCCACTCCGCCGGCATGATTTTTCCGAAGGCGCCGAGCACGATATTGAACGAGCAGCCGGAGAGGCCGAAGCCGATCAGCGCGCCGGCGGTGAGATCGAGGACGCTCGGCGTAGTCGAGATCGTCATTAAGGCAAGACCCGCCGAGTAAAGGATCGCGCCCACGCAAAGGACGCGGATGGTGCCGAAACGGTCGGCGACTGCGCCGGCGAAGGGTTGGCCGATCCCCCAGAAGAGATTTTGAATGGCGAAGGCGAGCGCGAAGACATCGCGGCCCCAGCCGTGCGCGCTCGACATCGGCGTCAGAAAGAAACCGAAGGAGGATCGCGGCCCGAAGGTGAGGATGGCGATGAGGCAGCCGCAGACGAGAACGACGGCGGGCGTGCGCCAAGTCGTGCGTAAAGTGGTGAGCGTCTTCGCGTGCATGGACGATTTCCCGAGGCGGTTGCCGCCGAGCCTTGTTGTTCGAAAAACGGGCGCGGCTCGGCCTCCGCACCCGAATAAGCCGTGCAACTTATCGGCAAGCGTGCGCTGGCCCTAACGAATCCTGGTGAGAGCTGCCATCAGGGAAGCGCATGGCTGGCGGCCTCATGGGGGCTGGCGAAGCCGGAGCTTTTGCGCTATATTGGTTTTGCTCGGAATGAGGATAAGCCGAGCCGGTCCGGCACGAGCCGGTTTTTCCGTAGGCAGTATATGCTCAAATTGAGCATATAGATCGGGAGAAGGCCCATGGCTACGATGAGAACGCCGGAAGTCGAGACCTTCGGACC
>JBGPVT010000071.1:0-9215 GCA_041491825.1 Xanthobacteraceae bacterium
CGGTAGTCGCCACCATGGTGCTCGCGGCGATCTTCTTCACGGGCATGCCGGTGTTGAATTCGATGCTGCTCTATCCGCTCGCGATCTGCGGCGCCTGCATCATCACCTCGATCATCGGCACTTTCTTCGTGAAGCTGGGGGCGAGCCAGTCGATCATGGGCGCGCTCTACAAGGGCTTCATCGCTTCCGCGGTGCTATCGCTCGCGGGGCTCGCCGCGGCGACGCATTACTTGATCGGCTTCAACACGACGCTCACCACCACCACCGGCGTGAGCTTCACCGGCCAGGCGCTGTTCTGGTGCGGCGTTGCCGGCCTCTTGGTGACGGGACTGATCGTGTGGATCACCGAATATTATACCGGCATCGGCTACCGCCCGGTGAGGTCGATCGCGGCCGCCTCGATCACCGGCCACGGCACCAACATCATCCAGGGCCTCGCGGTTTCGATGGAGGCGACGGCACTGCCCGCCATCGTCATCATCGCAGGCATCATCGTTACCTTTAAATTCGCGGGCCTCTTCGGCATCGCCATTGCGGTCACCACCATGCTCGCGCTCGCCGGCATGGTGGTGGCACTCGATGCCTTCGGGCCGGTGACCGACAATGCCGGCGGCATCGCCGAAATGGCCGGCCTGCCGAAGGACGTGCGGAAGTCAACCGACGCCCTCGATGCAGTCGGCAATACGACGAAAGCGGTGACCAAGGGCTATGCCATCGGCTCGGCCGGCCTCGGCGCGCTCGTCTTGTTCGCGGCCTATACGTCGGACCTCAATTATTTCATCACGAACGCGAACCGCTTTCCCTACTTCCAGGGCGTGAACCTCGACTTCTCGCTCTCCAATCCATACGTCGTCGTCGGCCTCCTGTTCGGCGGCCTCTTGCCTTATCTCTTCGGCTCGATGGGCATGATGGCGGTGGGCCGCGCGGCCGGCTCCATCGTCGAAGAGGTGCGGCGCCAGTTCCGCGAGAAGCCCGGCATCATGAAGGGCACCGACCGGCCGGATTACTCGCGCGCGGTCGATCTCCTGACCCGCGCCGCGATCAAGGAGATGATCGTTCCCTCGCTGTTGCCGGTGCTGTCGCCGATCGTGGTCTATTTCCTCGTCTACTGGATCGCGGGCAAGAGCCAGGCGTTCTCGGCGGTGGGTGCGATGCTGTTGGGCGTGATCGTCACGGGCCTCTTCGTCGCGATCTCGATGACTTCGGGCGGCGGCGCCTGGGACAACGCCAAGAAATACATCGAGGATGGCCACTATGGCGGCAAGGGTTCGGAAACCCACAAGGCCGCTGTTACCGGCGATACGGTCGGCGATCCCTACAAGGACACGGCGGGTCCAGCGGTCAACCCGATGATCAAGATCACCAACATCGTGGCGCTGTTGTTGCTCGCGATCCTCGCGCACTGAGCGCGGAGGAAAGTTACGCGCACCGGCCGGTCAAAATCCGGCCGGTGTTTTATTGCGGCAGCTTCGGCGTGAAGGCGGAGCTCGAGAGCATCTGCCGGATGATGTTCGATTCCTGCCCGCCCGTCGGCGTCGTGCGGCTGATGAAGTCGAACACCTTGCCGTCCTGCATGCCGTAATTGGCGAGGCGTTCGACCCGGCGGCTTTGATCGAAATAAACGGCGAGCACCCGCTGATCGGTGATTTTCGGATCCATGAACGCGGTGCGCTGCGCCTTTTGCGAAATGTAATAGAACGTTTCGCCGGAAACCGTGGCCACGGTCGAGGGCGTGCCGAGCACGAGCAAAACCTGCTCCTGGCTCGAGCCCGGCGGGATTTGGGCGAGTGCTGCCTCGTCGAGGATGTAGCCGCGCTGGTAAGTGGAGGTGAAGCAGCCCGCGAGCGAGAAGGCGAGCGCGAGCGCGGCGGCCATCCGAATGGAACGGCGCACGCGGTTTCGGCCAATGGCGGAAGAACGACGCATTTACCACTCGCCTGGGGCAATGGACTTCGCTTGGGGATAGGGCTCACCTACTCCGCGAAGGCTCGAAAAGCAATGCGGGTCGCCCATATCCTGCGCTAAAAGACCGGCAAATATCATTGGGCGGATGCGATGTTTCAACGGCTTCGATCCCGGGAAGATCCCTGCGGCAACATCCGTCGCCTCTATGGCGCGATCGTGGCGCAGGCGCGCGCCCCCGAGTTCTATACGGATTACGGCGTGCCGGACACGGTCGAGGGGCGTTTCGACATGGTCGTCCTGCATGTTTACCTTGTTTTCCGAAGACTCGCAGAGGCGGGAGAGGCCGCGCGCGCGCGCGGGCAGGAGATGTTCGATCTTTTCATCGAGGACATGGACGCGAGCATGCGCGAGCTCGGCGTCGGCGACCTTTCGGTGCCGCGCAAGGTGCGGGCGATGGCCGAGGGTTATTATGGCCGCGCCGGCGTCTATGACGCAGCCCTTCTCGATGCCGCCGACGACAAACTCGCCGTAGCACTTTTGCGCAATGTGTACGCCGGTAATGGGAACACGGAAGCCGGCGCGCGGCGGCTCGCGCGTTATATGCGTCACGCCGAAAAGAAGCTTGCGGGTACGAATGCCGGCAAGATCGAGAGCGGCGCGTTCGCCTTCCCCGATCCCGGCGAGGTGCGCGCATGAAACAAGAACGCCTGAACCAGGAGCCGGCGTGGAGCCATCGCCTCGCGGTCGCCGATCTTCCGCCGGAGGGTGCTGCGTTGAAGCTCGTTCTCGGCGAGAAGGAGCGCGCGGCGCTCGCACACTATGTTGGCGTTCTCGCCGTGCCCGCCCTCGTCGCCGAAGTGAAAGCGACGCCCGACGGCAAAGGCGGGGTTGTTATCGAGGGCGATCTCGCCGCGACGGTGCGGCAAACCTGCGTCGTTTCGCTCGAGCCGTTCGATAACGCGGTGAACGAACCTATCGCGCTGCGCTTCCTGCCGGAGAGCGCCGCGGATTTCGCGATTGCCGAAGACGGCGGGGACGAACGCGATTCCGCCGACGTGATCCGAGACGGTGTTATTGATCTCGGCATGCTCGTCGCCGAGTTTCTGGCACTCGGCGTCGATCCCTATCCACGCCGCCCCGGCGCCGTGTTCACGCCGCCGGACGCGGGGGCGCAGGACGAGGCTTCCTCGCCTTTCGCGGCGCTTGCGAAACTCAAGCAAAAAGGCCGTCAAGGGGATTGATTTTCCAACGTCATTCCGGTTGTTGAGTTGGGTGCGCGAATGGCTATTGTCGCGCGCGACGAAGGGGCGCTGGGCCCCATCCATCAAAAAGGCAACGCCAAGGGGCTCTTCTATTCCGATGCCGAAACCGGTGCGAATCGCGCTCGATGCAATGGGAGGCGACCACGGCCCGTCCGTGGTCGTTCCCGGAGCCGCGATCGCGCTTGAGCGCCATCCGGAAAGCAAAATTGTGCTGGTCGGCGACGAGGCGGCGATCGCGCCGCTCCTTGATCGTTATCCGGATCTCAAGGCCGCGACAACCATCGTGCACGCCGATGTCGCCGTGCGCATGGACGACAAACCGAGCCAGGCGCTACGCCAGGGACGCCGCAAGTCCTCGATGTGGCTCATGCTCGATGCCGTGAAGCATGGGCAGGCGGATGTCGCCGTCTCCGCCGGCAACACCGGCGCGCTGATGGCAATGGCGAAATTCTGCCTCAAGACGATGCCCGGCATCGATCGCCCGGCGATCGCGGGGATCTGGCCCAATTTGCGCAGCGAAAGCGTGGTCCTGGATCTCGGCGCCTCGATCGGCGCGGATGCGAAGCACCTCGTCGACATGGCGGTGATGGGTGCGGCGATGGCGCGCATCGTGTTCGATCTCGAACGGCCGACCGTCGGCCTGCTCAACGTCGGCGTCGAGGAGATCAAGGGCATCGAGGAAGTGCGCGAGGCGGGCCGCATCCTGCGCGAGGCGAACTTGCAGGAACTGGATTATCGCGGCTTCGTCGAAGGCGACGACATCGGCAAGGGTACGGTGGACGTCATTGTGACCGAGGGCTTTACCGGAAACATCGCGCTGAAGACGGCGGAAGGCACGGCGCGGCAGATCGGCGAGTATCTGCGCGCCGCGTTGAACCGAACCTGGCGCGCGCGCATCGGCTATCTGCTCGCGCGCGACGCCTTCAACGTGATACGCGAAAAGGTCGACCCGAAGAAAGTGAACGGCGGCGTTTTCCTGGGGCTGAACGGCGTCGTGGTGAAGAGCCATGGCGGCGCCGATGCCGAAAGCTTCGCGTCCGCGATCGACACCGGCTACGATGTCGTGCGCCACGAATTGACCGCGAAGATCGCGAGCAGCATCGCGCATGAGCGCGAAGCGGAGCTGGTACTGCCGAGGCAGGCCGCATCATGACCGTCCGGCGCTCCGTCGTGCGCGGGATCGGCGCGTATCTGCCAGCCCGCGTGATGACGAATGACGAGCTTTCGCGGAAAGTGGCGACCGACGACGCCTGGATCCGGCAACGCACGGGGATCCGCGAGCGCCATATCGCGGCCGAGGGCGAATACACCTCGCATCTCGGGATCGCGGCGGCGCGCGCGGCGCTCGCCAACGCAAAGATGGGCGCGGAGGCGATCGACCTCATCGTGCTCGCGACCTCGACGCCCGACCAGACCTTTCCGGCGACGGCGGTGACGATCCAGGCCGAGCTCGGAATCCTGAAGGGTGCCGCTTTCGACGTGCAAGCCGTGTGCTCCGGTTTCGTCTATGCGCTGGCGACCGCCGATCTCTACTTGCGGTCGGGCGCCTTTCAGCGCGCGCTGGTGATCGGGGCGGAAACCTTCTCGCGCCTTCTCGACTGGTCCGACCGCACGACGTGCGTCCTGTTCGGCGACGGCGCGGGCGCGCTCGTGCTGGAGGCCGCGGAGCAGCCGGGCACGATGAAGGATCGCGGCGTGCTCACCACCCAGCTTCGATCGGACGGACGCTATCGCGAGAAACTTTATGTCGACGGCGGCCCCTCGACGACGGGAACCGCGGGCCATCTGCGCATGGAAGGCCGTGAGGTATTTCGCTACGCGGTCGGAATGATCACGGACGTCGTCGAGGCCGCGTTCCAGGCCACGGGCTATGGGGCGAACGACATCGACTGGTTCGTGCCGCATCAAGCCAATCGCCGCATCATCGACGGCAGTGCAAAAAAACTCGGGATCGCCCCCGAGAAGATCGTGATCACCGTCGATCATCACGCAAACACTTCTGCGGCCTCGATTCCGCTCGCGCTCGCGGAAGCGGCCGGCGACGGAAGGATCAAGGCGGGAAACCTCGTGCTGCTCGAGGCGATGGGCGGCGGCTTCACCTGGGCTTCCGCGCTCGTACGCTGGTGAAGTCCGCGCTCGCGTACGGGTAGAACCCGCGCTCGCGGGGGCGAAGTTGGTTGACCGGGCCGCAAACGGCGAATATCGTTTGAAATTCAGAAGGATAGTTGCATAGCCAAAAATCGCGGGGGGCGTCGATGGCTGGGAGGACGTTAACGCGTGCAGATTTGAGCGAGGTGGTTTATCAAAAGGTCGGACTCTCTCGCACCGAATCAGCCGCGCTCGTGGAGTTGGTCTTGCATGAAATTTCCGACTGCCTTGCGCGCGGTGAGAATGTGAAGCTTTCGTCGTTCGGCTCCTTCATCGTGCGCAACAAAGGCCGCCGGGTCGGACGCAATCCGAAGACCGGCGAGGAAGTACCGATCGAGCCGCGACGCGTCATGGTGTTCAAACCGTCGAACATCATGAAGAGCCGCATCAACGGCGAGGCCCACGGCAAGAAGCGCTGACGCGCGTCGAAGAACGGGAACGGACGTGGAAAAAGGACCAGACGCGTTCCGCACCATCAGCGAGGTCGCTGAGGACCTCGACCTGCCGCAACACGTCCTGCGCTTCTGGGAAACGCGCTTCGGGCAAATCAAGCCGCTGAAACGCGGCGGCGGCCGGCGCTACTACCGCCCCGACGACATCGATCTCCTGCGCGGCATCCGGCACCTGCTCTACGGCGAGGGCTACACGATCCGCGGCGTGCAGCAGATCCTGCGCGAGCAGGGCGTACGCCACGTGCAGGCAATCGGCCATTCGGTCGAAGGCGAGGAGGCGCGCAACGAGCCGGCGCTCGTCGACTCCGGCCACCCGGGCAGCGGGCGCGAACGGCATGGCGAGGGCGGTCTCGGCGGGCTGATGGACCTGTTGCCGTCGCTGCGCTCGCGCAAGGAGCCGCCGGAATTGCCGCGCGTCGTCGAGGTTCCGCTGCCATCGCGGCCACAGGCCACCTCGGCCGCCGACGACGAGCTTCCGCCGTTTCTGCGAAAGCCTCGCCCGGGCCCGAGCCCGGCCCCGAAGCCCTTGGTGCGGCCGGTGATCGAAGACGAGAAGCCGCTGCGGGGTGCTGCTAATCCACCGCCGCAATCCGGGAAACTCGCGCCGGAAACCGCGCGTCTCTTGAAAGCGACGCTCAACGAGCTCGGCGAATGCCGCCGGATGCTCGATGCCGCGCGCGAGCGGGAGTGGTAAGGCCGAAAGCCAGGCCACAGTGGAACTTTGAGCCGCTGGCTAGTTCTTGAGCGACCCTGGAGCCGATTTCACGATCACGGCACTGGACGATCCGGCCATTGCCGCCGTAGTAAATGGGGGCGGGATAGGGGGAGTTGTCGCGTCGGATGGGTAGCGAGATCATCCTCGAAACCGAGGATCTCACCAAGGAATTCGCGGGCTTCGTCGCCGTCAACGGAGTGAACCTCCGGGTCGAGCGCGGCACGATCCATGCGCTCATCGGGCCGAACGGCGCCGGCAAGACCACTTGCTTCAATCTCCTCACCAAGTTTCTGAGCCCGACGCGCGGCAAGATTCTTTACAAGGGCGCGGACATCACCGCGACGAGGCCCGCGGATGTGGCGCGCCTCGGACTCGTGCGCTCGTTCCAAATTTCGGCGGTGTTTCCGCATCTCAGCGTGTTCGAAAACGTGCGCATCGCGCTGCAGAAGAAGCGCGGCGACTCGTTCGATTTCTGGCGCTCGACCAGCGTGCTGAACGCCTTGAACGAGCGCGCACAGTCGCTGCTCAACGATGTCGGCCTGGCGCCGTTCGCCGCCTGGACGGCGGTCGAGCTTCCCTACGGGCGCAAGCGCGCGCTCGAAATCGCCACCACGCTCGCCCTCGATCCGGAAATGCTCCTGCTCGACGAGCCGACCGCCGGCATGGGGCACGAGGATATCGAGCGCATCACCAAGCTCATCAAAACGGTGGCGGCGGATCGCACGGTCCTGATGGTCGAACACAATCTCAGCGTCGTCGCGAACCTCTCGCACAAGATCACCGTGCTCACGCGCGGGCGCGTGCTCGCCGAGGGAAATTATCAGACGGTCTCCAACAATCCGGAAGTGCGCGAGGCCTATATGGGGGTCGGCCATGCTTGATCGAAGCGCCGCGTCGCCCTTGCTCGCGATCGAGAACCTGCAGGCATGGTACGGGGAATCGCACATTCTGCACGGCGTGAACCTCGAAGTTCATGCCGGCGAGGTGGTGACGCTTCTCGGCCGCAACGGCGCCGGCAAGACCACGACGCTGAAATCGGTGATGGGCATCGTCCCGCAGCGCACGGGCTCGGTGCGGTTCGAGGGCAGGGAACTGATCGGGCTCACCTCGGACAAGATCGCCAAGGCCGGGATCGCCTTCTGCCCGGAGGAGCGCGGGATTTTCGCGAGCCTCGACGTTCAGGAAAACCTGTTTTTGCCACCCGAACTCAAGCCCGGCGGGCTTTCCACCGACCGCATTTTCGAGCTTTTCCCGAATATCAAGGAACGGCTGAAAAGCCAGGGCACCAAGCTTTCGGGGGGCGAGCAGCAGATGCTGGCGATCGGCCGCATCCTGCGGACGGGCGCTCGTCTGCTACTTCTTGATGAGCCGACAGAGGGCCTTGCCCCGGTTATCATCCAGCAGATCGGCAAGACCATTCAAATGCTGAAAAGCCAAGGGTTTACGATCCTCTTGGTTGAACAAAATTTTCGCTTCGCATCGACGGTCGCCGACCGTTACTACATCATGGAGCACGGCAAGGTGGTCGAGCGGTTCAAGAACTCGGAACTGGACGCCAAGCTCGAAAAGCTACACGAATACCTAGGAGTATGACTTTGGGCCGCCTTGGCCCTCGATAATCGGGAGGTAAAAAACGATGAAGACGCATGCACGTAAGTTTGCATTCGCCGCCGCGCTGCTGATGTGCGGAGCCGCGGCCTTTGCGCAATCAGGAACCCAGACCGTCAAAATCGCCGTGCTCAGCGACATGTCGAGCCTCTACGCCGACATCGGCGGACCGGGTTCGGCCGCGGCCGCGAAGCTTGCAATCGCGGACTTCGCCAAGGTCAATCCAAATCTGAAGGTCGAGCTGATCAGCGCCGACCATCAGAACAAGGCCGACATCGGCTCGGCGCTGGCGACGCAATGGTACGACGTCGATAAGGTCGACATGATCATCGACGTGCCGAATTCCGGCGTCGCGCTTGCCATCAGTCAGGTCGCCAACCAAAAGAACAAGGTGTTCATCGTTTCGGGCGCCGCGAGTTCGGCGCTCACCGGCCAGAGTTGCACGCCGAACACCGTGCACTGGACCTACGACACCTGGATGCTCGCCAACGGCACCGGCACGGCGATCGTGAAGACAGGCGGCGACACCTGGTTTTTCCTCACCGCCGACTATGCCTTCGGTTATTCGCTGGAAGGCGACACCGCCGCCGCCGTCGAGAAAGCCGGCGGCAAGGTGCTCGGCAAGGTTCGTCATCCGATCAACACCAACGATTTCTCGTCGTTCCTGCTGCAAGCGCAGTCCTCGAAGGCGAAAGTGATCGGACTTGCCAATGCCGGCGGCGACACCATCAACTCGATCAAGCAGGCGGCCGAATTCGGCATCGTCAAGGGCGGACAGAGCCTCGCGGGTCTCTTGGTGTTCGCGAGCGATGTGAACGCGATGGGTCTTGCGAGCGCGCAAGGGCTCGTGCTGACCGAGACCTGGTATTGGGACGCCAACGACGCCAACCGCGAATGGACCAAGCGTTGGCAGCAGGAGCGGCCGGGCAAGTTCCCGACCATGGTGCAGGCCGGCGTCTATGCGGGCGTGACCCATTACCTCAAGGCGGTGAGCGCCTTGAAAAGCTCGGCTGACGGCAAGGCGGTGGTCGCCAAGATGAAGGAAACGCCGACCGACGATCCGCTGTTCGGCAAGGGCACGATCCGCGCCGATGGTCGCAAGATCCACGACGCGTATCTCTTCGA
>JBGPVT010000072.1:0-9103 GCA_041491825.1 Xanthobacteraceae bacterium
GACGCCCCCGTCATCCCGTGGGCCACGGCCTTGCGCGCGGCGGCCGGCGCTCCCACATTGGACGGCGCCATCGGGGAGTGCGCCATGATCTATCTGCTTGCGATCTTCCTGCCGCCGCTCGCGCTGCTGTTGAACGGCCAGCCGTTCTCGGCGATCCTGAACGTATTCCTGCTCGTGCCCTGCCTGATCTTCGGGCTGGTTTTTCACCCGCTCCTGCTCGTGCCCTCGGCACATGCGCTGATCGCGATCTACATGGAGCGCGAGAACCGCAAGCATCGCGAGATCGTGGATGCGATCGAGCGTCACGGCCCGCCGCCGGGGTGGAAGCAATAATCCCATCCCACCAGCGCAGGCAAGTTTACGCAGCCTGCGCAAGCTTGGCTGCGCGGCGGCTACTCTCCCCTAAAGGGGAGGGATTAGGCCACCTTGCTGAAGTCGGGCGGTCGGCGCTCGGCGAAGGCGCGGAAGGCTTCCATCGCTTCCGGGCTTTTCAGCCGCGCCTGGAACTCGTCGCCCTCGCGCTGCATCACTTCCTTGATGGTCTCGGCGTCCCGCATCAGTCTTTTCATCGCGCGCAACGCGCCGGAGGGCTTGGCGGCCAAGGTGCGCGCCGCTTCCTGCGCGCGCTTCCGCACTTCCGAAGCGGGGACCGCCGCGGTCGCGATGCCGATTTGCGCCGCCGTCTTGCCGTCGACCGGCTGGCCGAGCGCGAACATCGCGTAGGCTCGCGCATAGCCGATGCGGGCGGGCAGGAGCCAGGTCGACGCCGCCTCCGGCACCAGCGCGAGGTTGACGAAGGGGGTGGTGAGTTGCGCGCCCTCGGCGATGAACACCATGTCGCAATGCAGTAACATCGTGGTGCCGACGCCCACGGCGTTGCCTTGCACCGCCGCGATCAAGGGCTTGGTGAGGTGGGCGAGCGCCAACAGAAAGGGGCTCGCGCCGACGCTACGCGCGGGCACCGCGCCGGTGGCGACCGCGGTAAAGTCGCCGATGTCGTTGCCGGCGGTGAACATGTCGCCTTCGGCGGCTAGCACGATCGCGCGGATTTCGGGATCGTTTTCCGCCCGGTTCATCTCGCGCACCACGGCCTCGTACATGGCGTTGGTCAGCGCGTTTTTCTTCTCGGGCCGCGCGAAGGTGAGCGTGAGGACACCCTGATCGCGCGAAACACGGACATGGTCGGTCATCGAAATCCTCCCCGAAGCCCTCGATATTGGCGGGCGGCTTGATCGGCGTCAGCCGCCTTTTACCACTTTTTCCCATACGCGCTGCGAATGCCCGCCAAGCCCTTTGCATTGGGGTGGGAGCATGCTAACGACCCTCGCCAACCCGCTGCGGCGTTTCCATATAAGCCGCGCTGACTGAATTCCGGGAAAACCGGACCAAGGAGTTGGCGATGCACCGTCTTACCGACGGCCTCGCGCAAGAAGCGCTCACCTTCGACGACGTATTGCTCAAGCCTGGGCTCTCGGAAGTGATGCCTTCCGAGGCCGACGTCCGCACCCGGCTCACGCGCTCGGTCGCGCTCAACATCCCGGTGATATCGGCGGCGATGGACACGGTGACCGAGGCCCGCCTCGCCATCGCCATGGCCCAGGCCGGCGGCATCGGCGTCATCCACCGCAATCTCAGCCCCGAGGATCAGGCCGATCATGTGCGGCGGGTGAAGAAGTTCGAATCCGGCATGGTGATCAATCCGGTCACCATCCACCCCGAGGCGACGCTTGCCGAGGCGCTCGAGGTGATGACGCTGCACGGAATTTCCGGCCTGCCGGTGGTGGACAAGAAAAACGGCCGCGCCGGCAAGCTCGTCGGCATCCTCACCAACCGCGACGTGCGCTTCGCCGCCAATCCGCGCCAGCCGATTTCGGAGCTGATGACCAATAAGCTCATCACCGTGCGCGAGGGCGTGAGCGAGGAAGAGGCGAAGAAGCTCCTGCATCAATATCGCATCGAAAAACTCCTGGTCGTCGACCAGGATTACCGCTGCGTCGGTCTTGTCACCGTGAAGGACATCGAAAAGGCGGTCGCCAATCCGAACGCCTGCAAGGACGAGCAGGGGCGGCTGCGCGCCGCCGCCGCGACCACCGTCGGCGACGAAGGCTTCGAGCGCACCGAGCGGCTGATCGATGCCGGCGTCGACGTCGTCGTGGTCGACACGGCGCACGGACACTCGCAGCGCGTGCTCGATGCCGTCCGCCGCATCAAGCGCCACTCGAACGCCGTCCAGGTCGTCGCCGGCAACATCGCGACGCGCGAGGGCACCAAGGCGCTGGTCGATTCCGGCGCCGATGCGGTGAAGGTCGGCATCGGGCCCGGCTCCATCTGCACCACGCGCGTGGTGGCGGGGGTTGGCGTCCCGCAACTCACCGCCGTGATGGATGCCGTCGATGAGGCATCGAAGTCCGACACGCCGGTGATCGCCGACGGCGGCATGAAGTTCTCCGGCGATCTCGCCAAGGCGCTCGCGGCCGGCGCCGAATGCGCGATGATCGGCGCGCTGCTCGCCGGCACCGAGGAAAGCCCGGGCGAGGTTTATCTCTATCAGGGCCGTTCCTATAAGTCGTATCGCGGCATGGGCTCGGTCGGCGCGATGGCGCGGGGCTCGGCCGATCGCTACTTCCAGCAGGACATCAAGGACACGTTGAAGCTCGTGCCCGAGGGCGTCGAGGGCCAGGTGCCGTTCAAGGGCCCGCTCGCGACCGTCTTGCACCAGCTCGCCGGCGGCGTGCGCGCGGCGATGGGCTATGTCGGCGCGAAGTCGCTGAAGGAGTTCCGCGAGAAAGCGCAATTCGTGCGCATTTCGGGCTCCGCCTTGCGCGAGAGCCACGTGCATGACGTGACGATCACGCGCGAGAGCCCGAATTATCCGTCGCGGGTTTAGTCTGTTTTCCTCCCCGCTTGCCGCAAAGCCGGTTTTTCGATCGCAGGAAGGCAAGAAAGCATCTTCATGTTCCGCTCCGACGGCAACCGGCTTCCCAATCGGTTGGAAAAAATCCTGCTGAAGGCGGCGGGCGGTCTGCGCCGCTTGCTTCTCTTGCGCGTCCGCCTCGACGACAAGGGCTACCGCTCGATTTACCTCTGCGAGAACAAGAACGACGCGCAGCGGCCGATGTCGCTGTGGATCAAGGAAAAAGGCACGATGCGCTGGATCGACGGCGAGGTCCGCGCCGGCGACATCTTCATGGATATCGGCGCCAATATCGGAATTTACACGCTGGCGGCGGCGCACCGCGTCGGAGAAAACGGCAGGGTCTACGCGTTCGAACCGCACAAGATGAACGGCATCACCTTGTTGCGAAACCTCGAGGCGAGCGGGCTTGCCGGCCGCGTCGACTTCTTCGCCTGCGCGCTTTCCGACGCCGCCGGCGTGCTCCCGTTCAATTATGTCTCGCTCGCCTCGGCCTCGAGCGGCAGCCAGCTCGGCCATACGCGCGTGGCGGGGGCGAGCCGCGACTTCAGGCCGGTTGCGCGCGAGATGCTGGCGGCGGTCACCGTCGACGAGTTGATCGCCAATGGGGCGATCAAGGCGCCGAACCTCGTGAAAATCGACGTCGACGGAAACGAGATCAAGATTCTAAGAGGCATGAAAAAGCTGCTCACCGGCAAGGACCGTCCGCGCGCCCTGCAGGTGGAGCTCAATGCCGGCGAGCAGGAAGAAATCGTGTCGTTTCTCGCCGATTGCGGTTACGCGCTCGCGGAGCGGCACCATACAAGGCATGGCGAGAAGCAGATCAAAAGGGGGATCCCACTGGAGAAAGTCGCGCATAACGCGATTTTCAGACCGCGTCAGGTGGCTTGAGACCGCGGACTCGCAAACGCAAGGGCGCACACCAGGCGCTTTACGATGCAAGCTGGATAGCGGTACTCCATCATTGATATGGCGCCGGCGGCAGTGCCGAGGAATGTTGGTGCGCGATGAGCCAATCGGCCCCGCGCTTGACGATGACGAAGGTGAAGCGCGCCGATCTCGGCACCCGTATTCCATTCTGGATGAGATCGAACTGATAGACACCGGCGCCCATCACGGCGGCATCGGCAAGGACGACCATGTGCCGTTCGCCAATGGTGACCTTATTGCCGCGTTCGGGAGCGGTTTTGAAATATTCGCGAATTGCCTCGCTCCCGGCAGAGAGCTTGAAGCTCGTCAGGCCGTACAAGAGCGCGTCGGACGTATAGAGCTTCGCGACCGCGCTCGCATCGTTCGCGCTGACGGCGGCCGCCCAGCGGTCGATCACGGCGCTTGCGTCCTCGGCCGGGCCGGCCAACGCATGCAGCGGCCACAAGATCAGCAGCGCGGCAAGTATAATCTTTAATCGACGGCAGCCGTTCAAGGCTGGGCTTGGCGGCGCGGTGCCGCGGGCGTTGCGGCCGGGATCGGAGTGCTGCTGCTGTTGCCGCCGCCGAACAGGATGCGCGACGGGTTGTGCGCGAGATCCGTAATCGCCTTCCCGGCGATCTCGACCTGTCTGGTCGCCGTCTTCATGAGCGTGTTCGTGTTCGCGCTGATCTCGGCGGTGCGCTTGTCGAGATTGTCCATCAGCTCCTTCGCCGAGGCGGTGGCCTCCTTGCTGTTCTTGATGACCGCATCGATGTTGTCGCTGTTCTTCGCGAGCGTGTCGCTGAACGCTTGGATGTTCTGGATCGCCTTACGCAGATCCTCCTGGTTGTTGGTGATGACCGCGTCGGCCTTGGCCAGCACGTCGCGTGCGGCCTGCATCATGTCCTGGCTGGCGGAGATATCGGCCTTCAAGGTCGGCGGCTCGCCCTCTTCCTTTTCCAGCAATGGCGTCGTCGACGAGATGCCTTTCAGCGACACCGAGGCGATCCCCGTCAAGCCGGTGAATTCGAGGCCGACATAGGTATCCGAGCGGATCGGGGTTGCCTTGTTGACCAAGACCAGCGCCGTGACCTGCGAGGGGCTGTCGGCATTGAGCCGCAACGCCGTTACCTCGCCGACGCGAATGCCGTTGAACAACACGGAGCTGCCGACCCGGAGCCCCGAAACGGCCCCGTCGAAGATCACGCGATAGGCGACGCCTTGCTTCTTGTCGGACGCATAGTGGACCCAAAAGACAAAAGCGAAAGCGGCGGCGACCGCCGCAAGGGTGAACAATCCGATCAAAACGTAATTCGCCTTTCGCTCCATCGATCAACTCCGCTGTAAATGCTTCGCCGTTACCTGCCGGTCCGCACGGGCCCGGGCGCCATGGAAATAAGCCTTCAACCAAGGCTGTTCCGAGGCGAGCATCACGTCCATCGTGCCCGCTTCCTTGATCTTGCCTTCCCCCAGGACCGCGATCCGGTCGCAGATCGTATAAAGGCTGTCGAGGTCATGGGTTACCATGAAAACCGCCATGCCCGAAGTTCGCTGCAGGGTCAGGATCAATTCGTCGAATTCATGGGCGCTGATGGGGTCGAGGCCCGAGGTAGGCTCGTCCAGGAACAGGATTTCGGGATCGAGCGCGAGCGCCCGGGCAAGGGCCACGCGCTTGATCATGCCGCCCGAGAGCTCGGAGGGGTATTTCCGATAGACATCGGGCTTGAGGCCCACCATTTCGAGCTTGGTGATCGCCATCTCGGTGGTGAGGCGCGGCGAAAGGTCGAGATATTCGAGGATCGGAAACTCGACATTCTGGCCGGCGGTGAGCGACGAGAACAGCGCGCCCTGCTGGAACAGGATGCCCCAGCGCCGCTCGATCGCCCGATGCGCCGTGTCCTCGACCTGGTCGAGATCGATGCCGAAGACTTCGATGCGGCCCGCTTGCTTCGGAAGAAGCCCGATGACGGTGCGTGTCAAAACCGACTTGCCGGCGCCCGAGGCGCCGACGAAGCCGAGGATCTCGCCGCGAAAGACGTCGAGTGTCACGCCATCGAGGATGCGATGCCCTTTGAGATCGACGATCAGATCCTTCACCCGGATGACGGCGTCTGTGGAAGCCTTTGCCATCGCTACATTCCGATCGCGGCGAAGAACATGGCGAAAACGCCGTCGAGCACGATGACGAGAAAGATCGACTTCACTACGGAATTCGTCGTCTGCTCGCCGAGCGACTCGGCGCTGCCCTCGACCTGCAGTCCTTCGACGCAGGCGACGAGCCCGATGACAAGCGCCATGAACGGCGCCTTGATCATCCCCACCTGGAACGTCTCGATGGAGATCGCCTCGCGCAGGCGCGACAGAAACACCTCCGGCGCAATCCCGCCATAGAGCCAGGACACGAAGCCGCCGCCATAGAGGGCGGCCATCGAGCCGAAGAAGGTGAGGATCGGCACCGCGATCACCAGCGCGATGATGCGCGGAAGGATCAGGACTTCGACGGGATCGAAGCCCATCGTGCGGAGCGCGTCGATTTCTTCGCGCATTTTCATCGCGCCGAGTTCGGCGGTGTACGAGCTGCCGGAACGGCCGGCCACCATGATGCAGACGATCAAGACGCCCAATTCGCGGAGCACCAAGACGCCCACCATGTCGACGACGTAGATGTCGGCGCCGAACTTGCGGAAATGAAAGATGCCCTGCTGGGCGAGGATGGCGCCGATCAGAACCGTGATCAGCAAAATGATCGGCATGGCTTGCCATCCCACGCGCTGGAGATGGTTGACCATGGAGGTGAGCCGGAAGTTCAGCGGTCGCAAGAGCACTCGCTTCAACGCGACCATCAGCGATCCGACCATCTGCGCCAGCAGCAGAAAATCGTCGCCGACCTTCGCCATGGCCATGCCGACGCTTTCCAATGTGGCAATGATGGAGTTCGGCCTCGGCGGCTCGGGCGTTAATTTCTGGGTGCCGGCATGGATCTTGTCGAACAGGCCGCGGAACTGCTCGCTCAGGCCGACAAGTCTCGCTTCGCGCCCTTGGCTGCTCCAGGTGCGGAGCGCCCGTTCCAAGAGCCAGGCGCCGAACGAATCGAGCCGGTCGATCTGCGCGGTGTCGATGGCGATGCTGCGCACGGGCGAATTGGGGCGGGTGGCGGCGTCAACCAGCGGCTCGAGCGCCTGCGCGTGCTCGGCCGTCCACGATCCGGTCGCGGCAAGGCTCAGGCGGTCGCCGCCCGATTGGCCGCTCTGCACGGTCAAAGTCCCTGCCGTCACGAAGCCGCTCCTTCGTCGACGCAAAAGTGCCGCGCACTGTTGCGAGACCCTGTTTGGGCCGACAAGCGAGGATGAGGAAATGAGTGGAAGCGTTGCGGAGGGGCCCCGCGGTTGCGCCGCTGATCAGCGGGCAAGCGATGGCTCAGGAGCCGAATCTCGCGCAAATTGCCGCCCGCACCATGTCCTTCGAGTACCTCAAAAACTTGATTAACAAATTGCTAAGAATTCTTAAACGCCATTTACCTTATTAGGTTAATGAAAGGTTAATTTCGCTCCGCCAGCATTACGCGGCCGCGCTCGCTTAGTTCTGCGCCGCGTAATTCTTCCGGGAGGCGGTCCTTTTGAGACCCTCCTCGGCTTCTTGTAGATAGTCTCGCGTCAGGGGAACCGCGGTCTGACGGCGCGCGAGTTGAATTTGGAACACGGCTATATTTTCCCACCGGAACGCGGTTTCGGCCATCGACAGATAATACTCCCACATCCGGCAAAATCTCTCGTCGTAAATTTTAGCGGCTTCCGCGCGGCGCGCCAGGAATCGCCGCCGCCATTCGCAGAGGGTCTTTGCGTAGTGCAAGCGAAGCACTTCAATATCGGTGACGACGAGTCCGGCTCGCTCGATCGAGGGCAAGATTTCCGACAACGAAGGAACGTGACCGCCGGGAAATATATATTTGGTGATCCACGGATTGGGATAGCTCGGTTTGTCCAGATTTCCGATCGTGTGCAACAACATGACGCCGTCCTCGGCGAGCTGATCGCGGCAGCTGCGAAAAAACGCATCGTAGAAGTCGAGCCCTACATGCTCGAACATGCCGATCGAAACGATCCTGTCGAATCTCCCCCGGCTGTTTCGATAGTCCCGCACCTCGAACGTAACTTTATCGCCGAGTTTTCGCTCGGCGGCTCGGCGGCGAGCCGTTGCGATCTGTCTTTCGGACAGGCTGATGCCCGTTACATGACCGGCCCCGGCGGTCTCGACGAGATAAAAAGCGAGTCCTCCCCAACCGCAGCCGATATCGAGTACCCGCTCTCCGCGGCCGACGATTAACTTGGCGGCGACATGACGCTTCTTCGCGAGTTGGGCTGCCTCGAGGGAGGCGGCTGGATCTTCGAAATAGGCGCACGAGTACTGCCAATCCTCGTCGAGAAACAGCGCGTAGATCCTTTCATCGATATCGTAATGGTGAGCAACGTTCCAGCGAGAAGCGCGCGCGATATTCTGCTGATAGATTTTTCTTTTTGCGAAACGCATTTGGTCCAGAAAGCGGAGCAATGGCGATGGTTTTGCGTGTTGGCTTTCGCGCAAAATAATATTGAGGGCATCGAAGATCGTTCCCTCATCCACGACGATGCGGCCATCGGTGAATAGCTCGCCAAACCGCAGTTCCGAATCCAGCAAAAGCATGAGCTGCGCCCGGCGATCCAGAAAGCGAAGGACAACGCGTTCGCCCGTTCCGTCTCCAAAGGAGAGACGCTTGCCGCTCGCCGTAACGATGTCCAGCGAACCGGTTTTAATCAAACCGCCGAACGCCTTTTTCAATAAAATATCCATGCCGGTGTCCTGCTGGGATATCCGCTGGTCTGCTAACGGGCTTTTTCTAATGCGTCAATTTGGCAGTTGCCATCACGGGAATCCAGCGCGAGACGTTGTCGCCAGGGGCCGCTCAAGGGAAGAAAGCCGAAAAGCTTTCAACCCGGGGGTTCTAGTTCGCTCGGCTTGTTTGCATCGTGTTCATCTCCAGGTCGGAACTCGGGACAAAGGGCAATCTTGTGGCCGGCACTGAAACAATAGATCGCAACGCGAGCGTTAGCGAACCACCATACGGATAACCCTATCTGCTTTTTCGTAATCACCTGCCGATAGAGGCGCATCGTCGGCAACGACACGATTTCTCCCTGTTTTTTTGGCGTTATAGAGCGCGATGTCAGCGCGCTTGAGGAGATCGTCAATGCTCTCGCCGTTACGCCATTCGCTAACGCCGAAACTGCAAGTAAATCTGACTGC
>JBGPVT010000073.1:0-8974 GCA_041491825.1 Xanthobacteraceae bacterium
ATCGGCAGCTTATTCAATTCGCGGCGCATGGCGTCGACCGCCGCCTGATCGGCCGCCTTCTCGTTGCCGCGCCCGCGCAATCGCGCCGCCGCGACCGCCGCGCGTTCGGTGACGCGCACGATCTCGATCGACAAAACGCGTTCTATCGCAAGGCTCGACTGGACGGTGATCGACGTGGACATGCGGTTTTCCCCGGACATTTTTGTAAAGCTCCTTCATCCTTCGAGGCCCGCGCTTACGCGCGGGCACCTCAGGATGACAAAACAATTCCAATTTCGTCATCCTGAGGTGCGAGCACCGATCTCGGGCCTGCCCGAGATCGGAGTATAACGCGCAAGTCGGCTATAGCCGACTTGCGTGCGAGCCTCGAAGGATGACGGGATTCTAAGACGCTACTGTTGCGAAGCATATCAGCTTTTTTCAATGCGGATCACTTGCGGACGCTCGGCGAGCACACCTTCCTTTTCGATCGCGGCGAGGGCGCGGCGCACCGCGTCCTCGGTCGTCGCATAGGTAATGAGCACGACGGAAGCGGGCGCGGCGGCGCTTTTTGGGTCGTCACCGCCGTGCGGGCGCGATTTCTTGCGCCGCTGCATGATCGATTCAAGCGAAATATTCTCGTCGGCCATGCGGCGGGCGATGGTCGCCGCGGTGCCGGGCCGGTCGAGCGCCGCGAGCCGGATGTAATAGCCGCCTTCGTGGCGCTGCATCGGCGCGCGCGCGAGCTTGCCGAGCTTGGCGACCGGGCGGCCGAACGGAAACACCTTGCGGCCGGCGGCAAGATCAACGATGTCGGCGACGACCGCCGACGAGGTGGCGTCGCCGCCGGCGCCGGGGCCGACGAGGGTGAGCCCCATCATATCGGAATCGATTGCGATCGCGTTCAAGACGCCGTCGATCTCGGCGATGACCGAGCCCTTCGGCACCATGGTCGGGTGCACGCGCTGCTCGATGCCGGTCTCGGTGCGCTGCGCAACGCCGAGGAGCTTGACGCGATAGCCGAGCTCGTCGGCGGCTTCTAGGTCTGCGAGCGAAACCTGCTCGATGCCCTCGATGTGGATGGCGTCGGCGTCGATCTCGGTGCCGAAGGCGAGGCTCGTGAGGATCGCAATCTTGTGGGCGGTGTCGAAGCCGCCGATGTCGAAGCTGGGGTCGGCCTCGGCATAGCCGAGTTTCTGCGCTTCCTTCAGGCAATCGGCGAAGGAGCGGCCCTCTTTCTCCATGCGCGTGAGAATGTAGTTGCAGGTGCCGTTGAGGATTCCGTAGACGCGCGAGATGCGGGCGCCGCCCAGGCCCTCGCGCAAGGTCTTGACGATCGGGATGCCGCCGGCGACCGCCGCCTCGAAGGAAAACGGCGCGTGCTTTTCCTCCGCGAACTTCGCAAGCCGAACGCCGTGCTTCGCGATCAGCGCCTTGTTGGCGGTGACGACGCCCTTGCCGGCGCCGAGTGCCGCCTCGACCGCGCTCTTGGCGGGGTCGCCCTCGCCGCCCATCAGCTCGATGAAGATGTCGATGCCGGGGTCGCGCGCGAGCGCGACGGGATCGGCGACCTTGCGGATGTTCGAGAGGTCGATCGTATTGTCCTTCGGCGGGTCCTTCGAGGCGTAGGCGACGAGTTCGAGCGGCCGGCCGGCGCGGGTCGCAAGCTCCGCGCGCGAGCGGTGCAGCATGCGCACCACCGCCGAGCCGACCGTTCCGAGGCCGGCGAGACCCAGCTTGAGCGGCTCGACCATGATCGCGTGACCGAAAAATGTGGTTGCTAGCGCCGTGCGGCGAGCGGAACGACGTTGTGGAGGATCTTATCCGCCGAGTCGAGGAAGCGGCGCAAGTTGCGCGCGGCTTGGCGGATGCGTTGCTCGTTTTCCACGAGCGCGATGCGCACGAAGCCCTCGCCGTGCTCGCCGAAGCCGACGCCCGGCGAAACGGCTATGCCTGCGTTTTCCACGAGCAATTTCGAGAATTCGAGGCTGCCGAGCGGCTGGAAGCGCTCGGGCATCGGCGCCCAGGCGAACATCGAGGCCTTCGGCGCCGGGATCGTCCAGCCGGCGCGCGAGAAGCTGTCCACCAGCGCGTCGCGGCGGCGCTTGTAGGTCGCGCGCATCTCGTGGATGCAATCCTCCGGCCCGTTCAGCGCCGCGGTCGCCGCCACCTGCACCGGCGTGAAGGCGCCGTAGTCGAGATAGGATTTGACGCGGGTGAGCGCCGAGATCAGCCGCTCGTTGCCGACGGCGAAGCCGACGCGCCAGCCGGGCATCGAAAACGTCTTCGACACCGAAGTGAACTCGACCGCCACCTCCATCGCCCCCGGCACTTGCAGGATCGAGGGCGGCGGGTTGTTTTCGAAATAGACCTCGGCATAGGCGAGATCCGAAAGCACCAGGAGGTCGTGCTTCTTCGCGAAGGCGACGACGTCGCGGTAGAATTCGAGATCGGCGACGCAGGCGGTCGGGTTCGACGGGTAGCAGACGATCAGCGCGATCGGCCGCGGGATCGAATGGATGACCGCGCGCTCGAGCGCGTAGAAAAAGTCCGGCCCCGGCTCGCACGGCACTGAGCGGATGACGCCGCCGGCCATGAGAAAGCCGAAGGCGTGGATCGGATAGCTCGGATTGGGCACCAGCACGAGGTCGCCGGGCGCCGTGATCGCCTGCGCCATGTTGGCGAAGCCTTCCTTGGAGCCGAGCGTGACGCAGATCTGCGTCTCGGGATCGAGCTTCACGCCGAAGCGGCGGCCGTAATAGGCGGCCTGCGCCCTGCGGAGCCCGGGGATTCCCTTCGAGGCGGAGTAGCGGTCGGTGTGCGCCTTGCCGACCGTCTCCTTCAGCTTCTCGACGACGTGCAAGGGCGCCGGTAAATCCGGATTGCCCATGCCGAGGTCGATAATGTCCTCGCCACGATTGCGCGCCGCGGCCTTGACGCGATTGACCCCCTCGAAAACGTAGGGCGGCAGGCGCCGGATGCGGTGAAAATCGGGATGCATGGGTGGTCCTCGGATCGCTAGCCGAGCGTTTTAGCACTTCACGATGACACAGAAAGCTTTTCGCAGCATCTTTTCTATTAATTGCTCTTATCGATCTTCTTTTTGACGGAGCCCTCCCGCTCCTCGACGAGTTTCTTGAGTTGGGCCTCGACGGCCTCCCGCTCGGCCTGGGTCATGACCGGGATGCGGATCCCCTCCATCACCGGCGGCGCGATCGAGGGGTATTCGGGCGCGGGACCGGGGGGCGCGGGCGGCAGGGCTGCGTTCAGGAAGGGCACGGGCACCTCGCCGGCGCATCCCGCCAGGAAAAGGGCGAGAAAAGCACCCATGACGAAGGCAAAAGGAGCCCGCATTCCCGGCATTTTGCGAAGCAAAAAGTCGCGCACGCGGGTTCCCTTTCGGCCCCACCTAAGCCTTTGGTTCGGGGCTGTTTCGGCGCATATTATGGCGGAAGCGCGGTCAGCGGACGAGTGCCGGCAAGGACGAAGGTTAAGTTCCGGCGTCAGGGAGGACCGATGGACCGCAAGGACAAAGACCCCCCGGCCCCGGGCGCGATCGACGCCGATCAGCTCGCGAAGAACATTGCCCAATTGATCGAGCAGGGCGGCAAGGCGATGGCCGCTTACTTGAAGCCGCGCGAAGCGGGCGAAAATCGCGACGAAATGGTGGGCGAAATCGCCGACGTGGTGAAGACGCTCGGCCAGGTCGCCGAATACTGGATGTCCGACCCCAAGCGCACGCTCGAAGCGCAATCGAGCCTGATCAAGGGCTACATGGAACTGTGGGCGCAGACCATGCGGCGGCTCTCCGGCGAGGAGGCGACGCCGGTCGCGGCGCCCGGCGACAAGGACAAGCGGTTCGTTCATCCCGAGTGGTCGGCGAATCCCTTCTTCGACACGATGAAGCAGGCCTATCTCATCACCGCGAACTGGGCCGAGCGGATGGTCCGCGATGCCGAGAGCCTGAACGAGCACACCAAGCACAAGGCCGACTTCTACGTGCGCCAGCTCGCCGGCGCGATCTCGCCGTCGAACTTCGTGCTGACCAACCCGGAACTCTTCCACGAGACGCTTTCGTCGAACGCCGACAACCTCGTGCGCGGCATGAAGATGCTGACCGAGGACATCGAAGCGGGCCGCGGCGACTTGAAAATCCGTCAGTCGGACGCCTCCAAGTTCGAAGTCGGCAAGAACCTCGCGATGAGCCCCGGCAAGGTGATCTACGAAAACGATCTCTTTCAGCTGATCCAGTACACGCCGGCGACCGAGACCGTGTTCGCGATCCCGGTGCTGATCGTGCCGCCCTGGATCAACAAGTTCTACGTCTTGGATCTGACGCCGGAGAAATCCCTCATCAAGTGGATGGTCGACCAGGGTCTCAGCGTGTTCGTGATCTCCTGGGTCAATCCCGATGCAAAGCTCGCGTGGAAAAGCTTCGAGGATTACATGCGCGACGGCGTGCTCTCGGCGCTCGACCGGATCGAGGAAGCGACCGGCGAGCGGCGCGTGCACGCGGTCGGTTATTGCGTCGGCGGCACGCTGCTCGCGACCACGCTCGGCTACATGGCGGCGAGAGCCGACGATCGCATCAAGAGCGGAACGCTGCTCACCACGCAGATCGACTTTACTCACGCCGGCGACCTCAAGGTGTTCGTCGACGAGGAGCAGATCGCCGGCATCGAGCGGCGCATGAAGGAGGTCGGCTATCTCGACGCCGGCCGGATGGCGACCGCTTTCAACATGCTGCGGGCGAACGATCTCGTCTGGCCCTATGTCGTCAACAATTATCTCCGCGGCAAGTCGCCCTTCCCGTTCGACCTCCTGTACTGGAATTCGGATTCGACGCGGCTGCCGGCGGCGAACCACTCGTTTTATCTCCGCAATTGCTATCTTGAGAACAAGCTGTCGAAGGGGCTGATGACGGTCGCCAATGTGCGGATCGATCTCGGCAAGGTGAACATCCCGATCTACAACCTCGCCACCCGCGAGGACCACATCGCGCCGGCAAAATCGGTTTTCCTCGGCTGCAAGTTCTTCGGAGCGCCGGTGAAGTTCGTGCTCGCGGGCTCCGGCCACATCGCCGGCGTCGTCAATTCGCCGCTGAAGCCGAAATACGGCTACTGGACCGGCGGCAAGACCAACGGCGATCTCGAATCGTGGCTGAAGGACGCCGAGGAGCACCCGGGTTCGTGGTGGAGCGACTGGCTCGAGTGGATCAAGACCATGGGCGAGGAGCGGGTCGCCGCGCGCGCGCCGGGCGGCGGCAAGCTCAAGCCGATCGAGGACGCGCCCGGACGCTACGTCAAAGTGCGCGCTTGACGAAGACGCCGCTCGCATTCGAAAAGACCGCCGGCACAAGGGGCTCCGCATGAATGTACCGCAGAAGGCGGCGATTTCGATCGCCGAACTAAAGGGAAAAATCGGCCAGGAAATCGGCGTCTCGCAGTGGCACGTGGTGAGCCAGGACATGATCGACCGCTTCGCCGACATCACGCACGACTATCAGTTCATCCATGTCGATCCCGCGCGCGCGAAGAAGGAGACGCCGTTCGGCGGCACCATCGCGCACGGCTTCCTCACGCTCTCGTTGCTGAGCCTCGTCGGCGGCGAGGTGATGCCGGCGATCGAAGGCCGCGCCATGGGCATCAATTACGGCTTCGACAAGATCCGCTTCATCTCGCCGGTCAAGGCGGGCGGAAAAATCCGCGGCCGCTTCAAGCTGAAAGAGGTGAACGAGCGCGCGGCGAAAGAAGTGATGTTCCGCTACGAGGCGGCGATCGAGATCGAAGGCGCGGAAAAACCAGCGATCGTCGCCGAGTGGCTGACGATGGCGGTGCTGGCGTAACTCTTCGCCCGTTGACAGGCCGGCAGCTGAGGTCGTAGCTCACGCACGATGACGACGGCAAAGGCAATATTTCGACTTAGCTGACCGGCTTCCGTGAGGGGGCCGGAATGCTTCGCCCTGCCCTTTCATTGGAATTGCCGTCATGACCGCCGATCCTGCCGCCGAAAATCCGTCCGCGCGCACGCATCGAACCCATCAAAGCCTGGTCGTCGATCAGTTCAGCCGCCAGGCCGAGCTGTTCGCGCAGTCGCCCGCGCTGCATAACGAGGCGGCGCTCTCCCTTCTGGTCGAAGCGGCGAAGCCGCGGCCGGGCGATGTGACGCTCGATGTCGCCTGCGGGCCCGGAACGGTCGCCGTCGCTTTCGCGCGCGTGGTGCGCAAGAGCGCGGGCCTCGACGCGACGCCGGCGATGCTGCGGGAAGCGGAAAAGCTCGCGGCGGCGAACCATATCGCGAATGTGGAATGGCATCGCGGAGACGTTTACGCGCTGCCGTTCGCCGACAATTCGTTCGACATCGTCACTTGCCGCTTCGCCTTCCATCACTTGCGCGAACCCGCGCGCGCCTTGGCGGAGATGGCGCGGGTGTGCCGCGTCGGCGGCCGCATCGCGCTCTGCGACGGCATCGCCGCCGACGACCCGGAAAAAGCCGCCGCGTTCAATCGCATGGAAAAGCACCGCGACCCGTCCACGGTCGAGTTCCGCACGCTCGGCTGGCACCTCGCGCTGTTCAAAGCCGCCGGATTACCCGCGCCCGCGACGCACTTCTATCAAGTGCCGGCGGAGCGGGAGCGGCTGATCGCGGCCTCGTTTCCGGCGAATGACGATCGCGCGCTGTTGCGGCGGATGATCGACGAGGCGGTGGAAGGCGATAGAATGGGGCTTGCCGCCCGTCGCGACCGCGAGACGGTGAAATTCGCCTATCCCGCCGCGATTCTCGTGGCGGAAAAGCCTGCGAGCTGAGGAATAAGGCCATGGAAAAGATTTCGGAAGCGGAGGCGCTGGCGCTCGAAGAAAAAGCCGAGCATCGCTACGCGAACAACAACGGCGTGAAAATTCACTACGCGCTGTACGGCACGGGCCCCCTCGTCGTCTTCCTGCATGGATTTCCGGACTATTGGCTTACCTGGCGTCACCAGATGCTGGCGCTTTCGAAATCCTTTCGCTCCGCCGCCCTCGACATGCGCGGCTATAATCAGAGCGACAAGCCGAAGGGCGTCGAGAACTACAACATCAACCGGCTCGTGGACGACGCCGCCGCGGTGATCGCCGCCGAGGGCGAGAAAAGCGCGGTCATCGTCGGCCACGACTGGGGCGGCGCCACCGCCTGGAACATCGCGATGCGGCGGCCCGAGCTTGTCGAAAAGCTCGCGATCCTCAACATGCCGCACCCCTACTCGCTCGCGCGCGAGCTTGCGACCAATCCCGACCAGGTGAAGTACAGCCAATACGCCCGCAATTTCATGGATCCGGAATTCTACAAGCAGATTTCGCCCGAGCGCCTTGGTAATTGGGTGCGCGATCCCGCGGCGAAGGCGAAGCATCTCGAAGCGATGAAGCGCTCCGACCCGCAGGCGATGCTGCATTACTATCAGGCGAATTATCCGCGCGAGCCCTATCGCGTGTGGGAAAGCGAGCCGGTGCATGTGAAGATGCCGACGTTGCTCATCCACGGCCTCAAGGACAAGGCGCTCGCCGCCACCGGCCTGAACGGCTTGTGGAACTGGGTCGATGCGGACTTGACGATCACCACGATTCCCGGCGCCGACCATTTCGTGCAGCAGGACGCGGCTGATCTCGTGAGCCGGACTTTGCTTGCGTGGCTGAAGCGGTAGGTCAGGGCCATGAGCAAGGAATTTACGGTGAAGCCGATCGGCTTTGTCAGAAGCGCGCGTAACGAGCCCATCGACGACGGTTGGGACGGAATCGAAACCCGGATCGAACTCGATGCCAAGGAGCTCGCGCCCGACGCCGTGCTCGGTCTCTCGGATTTTTCGCATATCGAGGTCGTGTTCCTGTTCGACCGCGCCGATCCCGCGAAGGCTTGCCGCGGCTCACGCCGTTCGCGCGGGCGCGAAGACTGGCCGCTCACCGGCATTCTCGCGCAGCGGGCGAAGGATCGCCCGAACCGGCTCGGCGTCACTATGTGCCGATTGCTGAAGGTCGAGAACAATATCCTGCATGCGCGAGGGCTGGACGCGATCGACGGCACGCCGGTGCTCGACATCAAGCCGGTGATGCGCGGATTCTTGCCGCGCGGCGACATTCGCGAGCCGCAATGGGCCGGCGAATTGATGGCGGGCTATTGGGAATAATTCACGGTTAGAGCAATCCGTTTTTCCTCGTCATGCCCGGCCTTGTGCCGGGCATCCACGCCTTCCTTGTTGCCAAGACGTGGATGGCCGGGACAAGCCCGGCCATGACAACATAGGTAAGAACGAAGCCGTCCTAGCGAATGCCGAGCGTCTTCTGCGTCTGCAGGCTCAAGCGCCATTGCGGATGTTTGAGGCAATAGGCGATCGCCCGCGCGGTGTTCTCGCCGACTTGCGGCCCGTCCATCGGCTGCAACGAAAAATTCTCGAAGGCGAGATCGGCGAAGTCTTCGGGCGCGGCACCTTGTTGCGGAAACACGAGCTTCAGCTCGTTGCCCGTCTGCACGACGAGCTCGGCGCCGGCCTTCGGGCTCACGCAAACCCAGTCGAGCCCTTCGGGCGGCTCGATGGTGCCGTTGGTCTCGACGGCGATCTCGAAGCCGACAGCGTGCAATGCCGCGATCAAGGCCTCGTCGACCTGCAAGAGCGGCTCGCCGCCGGTGAGCACGACGAAGCGGTGATGCCGGTCGTCGCCCCATTCCTGCTCGATGGTCTTCGCAAGTTCCGCCGCCGTATATTTGCCGCCCTTGGTGCCGTCGGTGCCGACGAAATCGGTATCGCAGAATTTGCAGACCGCCGCGGCGCGGTCCTCCTCGCGGCCCGACCACAGATTGCAGCCGGCGAAGCGGCAAAATACCGCCGGGCGGCCGGTTTGCGCGCCCTCGCCCTGCAGCGTGAGGAATATCTCTTTGACCGCGTACATCGAAGCGTGATTAGAACCCGGTTGCGAGCAAACTATGTCGAACGAAAACGCAAAATCAATCGCGATCGTGCAGCGGC
>JBGPVT010000074.1:0-8928 GCA_041491825.1 Xanthobacteraceae bacterium
ATCAGCCGCGGCTCATCCGCGGCGGGTTGTGCATCGAGGTTCGTTTCGTCCATCGTTTCTCGCTCATCCCGTCCGAGCCAAATAAAAAAGAGCGGGTCCCGGTCGGGGCCCACTCTCATCATTCGGTCCTTGGACCGTGCTGAGATGTTTGTTATGACGGGGAATATAGCCCCGCTTGGCCGATTATCAAGGGCGGATTGCCGCCTTAAACCCTTAAAAACGTCAGATAGCAGGACCGCCGGCCCTGTTTTTCCGCCTTTTCTTCGTAGCGCGTGCCGGGAAATTCAGGCCATGGTTTACGCCAGTCATCGGCGCGCTCGGCCCTCCAGCGAAACAGCGGCGAGCGGATGAATCGCAGGAGCGTCCATTCGGCGTAATCGGGCCAGTCGGTGGCGAAGCGCAATTCGCCGCCGGCTCGCAAGACGCGGCCGAGACGGCCGACCCGATCCTCCGAAATGAAGCGGCGCTTCCAGTGCCGCCGCTTCGGCCACGGATCGGGATAAAGAATATCGACGCGGGCGAGCGCGCCCGCCGGCAGCCAATCGAGGAGATCGAGCGCGTCGCCGTGGTAGAGGCGGATATTGTTCAGGCCCTCGGCCTTGATCGCCGCGAGCGCCTTCGCCATGCCGTTGACATAGGCCTCGCAGCCGAGAAATCCGCTTCCCGGGCTCAAGCGCGCTTCATGCAGAAGATGCTCGCCGCCACCGAAGCCGATCTCGAGGCGAACGCCGTCCACCGGCACCTTGAATAAAGTGCGGAGATCCGGCGGCGCCGGCCGGCCGAGATCGATGGCAAGATCGGGCAACAGACCCTTGATCAGGCTCGCCTGGCCCGCCCGCAGCGGATGACCCTTGCGGCGTCCGAAGAAGGCGCCGCGCGGCTTGCGGATGAGGCTCTTCGTCTTCATGCGCGGAAGGCGGCTCCGCGCGTCATCTTTACTTCAGCGCCGCGCGGATTTGCGGCGCGAGGTCGGTTCGCTCCCAGGAGAATCCGCCGTCTTTTTCCGGCGCGCGGCCGAAATGGCCGTAGGCCGAGGTGCGGGCATAGATCGGCTTGTTGAGCCCGAGATGGTCGCGAATGCCGCGCGGCGAAAGGTTCATGATTTCGCCGAGCGTCTTCTCCAATTTTTCTTCTTCCACCTTGCCGGTGTCGTGCAGATCGACATAGATCGACAGCGGCTGCGAAACGCCGATGGCGTAGGAAAGCTGGATCGTGCAGCGCCCCGCGAGATCGGCGGCGACGACGTTCTTCGCAAGATAGCGCGCGGCATAGGCGGCCGAGCGGTCGACCTTCGTCGGATCCTTACCCGAGAAGGCGCCGCCGCCGTGGGGTGCCGCCCCGCCATAGGTATCGACGATGATCTTCCGCCCGGTGAGGCCGCAATCGCCGTCGGGTCCGCCGATCACGAACTTGCCGGTCGGATTGACGTGCCACACCGTATTCTTGCCGATCCAGCCCTGCGGCAAGGCTTTCCGCACATACGGCTCGACGATCGATTGGATGTCGTGCGAGGAAAGATTGGCGTCGAGATGCTGCGTCGAGACCACGATTTGGGTCGCTTCCACCGGCTTTCCGTTGTCGTAGCGGATCGTGACCTGGCTCTTGGCGTCGGGACCGAGCGCTTTCGTCTCGCCGGCATGGCGGGCTTCCGCCATCAGCTTCAGAATGCGGTGCGCGTAATGGATCGGCGCCGGCATGAGTTCCGGCGTCTCCGAGCAGGCGTAGCCGAACATGATGCCCTGGTCGCCCGCGCCCTCGTCCTTGTTGCCGGCCGCGTCCACGCCCTGGGCGATGTCCGCCGACTGCGCGTGCAACAGAACTTCGACGTTCGCCGTCTTCCAATGAAAGCCTTCCTGCTCGTAACCGATCTCCTTGATCGCGGCGCGCGCCCGCTCGATCAGCATGTCCTGGGTGATGGCGCCGGGGCCGCGCGTCTCGCCCGCGATCACGACGCGGTTGGTGGTGGCGAGCGTCTCGCAGGCGACGCGCACTTGCGCCGGGTCCCAGCCGTATTGCGGCGCCAGCCGAAAGAAGGTGTCGACCACCTCGTCGGAAATGCGGTCGCAGACCTTGTCGGGATGGCCTTCGGAGACGGATTCGCTCGTGAACAGGTAATTTTTGCGGGACACGGTGCTCTAACCCCCTGAAAAAACTCGCCGGTACGGGCCACCGCCCTCCGGGGCGCCGTCTTCTCGCAGGGGTAAGAGGCCGCGGTCAAGGTCGCCGCGGACGAGGAATAATGGCGCCGATGAGCGGCTTAGCGGGAAGAAGGTTCTTCCGCCACCATCGCCTCGACGAGATCGACGATGCGCCGCCGCACCTTCGCATCCTTCACCTTCATGAAGGCCTTGGTCAGCGCCAATCCATCGGAGGTGGAGAGGAAATCGGACACGTAGGCGGGCGAGGTCGGCTCGGATAGGCCACCGCCGGCCGCATCCGGCACCGGCGCGCCTTCGAAGAAAAAAGAAACCGGGACGGAAAGCACGGTCGCGATCTGTTGCAAGCGGCTCGCGCCGATGCGGTTGGTGCCCTTCTCGTATTTTTGAATTTGCTGGAACGTGATGCCGAGCTTTTCGCCGAGCTTCTCTTGCGACATCCCGACCATCATGCGGCGCATGCGCACGCGGCTCCCGACATGTTTGTCGATCGGGTTCGGGACCTTCTTGGTCATTGTTTTCTCCAGCATCGCCATACGTAATTACCTCGATTGCGGAAAAGACCAAAGCAATTGTTTCGAGGGCACCGCGAAATCCCGGCGCAATCTGTACTTTGCTTGCGTTAATGCGGCGCAATACGGAATTTTCTTCGCCGCGCCAGCATCGTAATCGCCGCAAAGAACGCCGCGATCGCGAACGCGCCCGTGTCGCGATAGCGCGCGTAGAACGTCGGCGCGATCGGGAGCGGCAAGCGCGCATCGAGCGCGCCATCTTGGCCGAGCGGCAGCATGGCGACGATGCGCCCGAGCGGATCGACGACGGCGGAAATGCCGTTGTTCGTTGCGCGAACGAGCGGCAATCCCTCTTCGATCGTGCGCAAGCGGGCTTGCAGGAAATGCTGATGGGGGCCGGGCGTGAGACCGAACCAGGCATCGTTCGAGACGTTCAGCATCCACGCAGGCCGCGGCCCTTCCGGAATCACCTCGCCCGGAAAAATCGCTTCGTAGCAGACAAGGGGTGCCGCCGGCGGCAGGCCCGGAATCGACAATGCGCGGAGCCGGGGCCCGGCGGAAAAACCGCCGCGGATGCGCGTCAATTGCTCGAGGCCGATGCCCTCGAGAAAGTTCTGAAACGGCAAATATTCGCCGAACGGAACGAGATGCACCTTGTCGTAGGTGGCGCTGATCGCGCCGTCGCTCGTGACCACCCGGATGCTGTTATAGACGCGCGCTTCGTTCGCGGGCGGCCGCGGCTCCTCGAGACGCGCGGCACCCGTGACGAGGACGGCGCCGCCGCGCAGAAGATCGGCGATGCGGGCGAGCGCGTCGGCTTCCTGCTCGAGAAAGAAGGGAAAAGCCGATTCCGGCCAAAATAAATGCGTGACGTCGCGGATGCCCTGCCGGTCGGGCGCGGTCGCCCGGTCGCTGATCGAAATGTAGTGATCCAGAATCGCGTGCTTGGCGCCCGCCTGGAATTTCTGGTCCTGCGGCAGATTGGGCTGCATGATGCGAAGCCTCACGCCCGCGACGAATTTGGTTTCGACCGTCGCCAGGCGTGAGAAGCCGAAGCCGGCGAGTGCCGCGAGCGCGATGACGGCGATCGCCGCCGGCAACCACGGCCGCTTCGTCGCCTCGCGTTTATCGGTGAGTGCGGCGGGGCTCGCGAAAGTGGCGAGCGCGATGAAGGTGAGGCCCCATAGGCCGATCCAGGACGCGATTTGCGCCAAGGCGGGCACGGAAGCCAGCGCATAGCCGAAGCTGTTCCACGGGAAACCGGTCAATAGGTGGCCGCGCAGCCATTCCGCGATTCCGAGGCCGAGCGCGAACGCAAAAATGCGACCCGGTCCCGGCACCCACAGCAAGCGCGCGATGACCGCGCCGAAGCCCGTGAACAAGGCAAGCCCCGCCGGAAGCGAAACGACGGCGATCGGCAGCAACCAGGCGAAGCGGTCGGCCTCGACCAGAAACGCCATGCCGATCCAGTAAAGCCCGGCGAGGAAATATCCGAAGCCGAACCACCATCCGCCGGCGAATGCACAGATCAAGCCCGATCGGCCCGTCCCCGTTCCGTCGAGCAGCCAAACGAAAATCGGGAACGTAATCGCCAAGAGCGGCCACAAATTGTAGGGCGCCATCGCCAAAGCCGAAAGCGCGCCGGCGACGGCCGCGATCAAGCGCCGCTGCCAGCCGGAAGAAAGCACCACGCGGTAGGCAAGGGCCGCGAGCGTCATGGCAAGGCTAGCGCCGCGCGCGTCATGAAAAGTCTCATCCGGTCTTAGGAGGGCGTTTTTTCGATCGAAGTCGGCGGCGTCTCGGCGGTCTCCGGCGCGGCGGGCAGCCCCTGTCCGCCCGCTTCTTCGCCCGGCCGGCGGCGGCGGGCTTCCCGCTGCGGCGGGCGGCGATAGATGCGGAGCCGCTTCACCCGCCTTGGATCGGCGTCGAGGATCTCGATCTCATACTGATTGGGCCCCCGCAGGATTTCGCCGCGCACCGGAACGCGGCCCGCCAGGGTCGCGAGAAAGCCGCCGAGCGTGTCCACCTCTTCCGTCACCCCGCCGATTTCGAAGTCGGGTCCAATCACTTCCCGCGCCTCGTCGAAACTCGCGCGCGCGTCGGCAATGAAGCTGCCGTCGTCCTGCCGCTGGATGCGTGCAGCCTCCGCGTCGTGCTCGTCCTCGATCTCGCCGACGATTTGCTCGACGATATCCTCGAGCGAAACGAGACCGTCGCTGCCGCCATATTCGTCGATGACAAGCGCGAGATGAATGCGGGTCGCCTGCATCTTCACGAGAAGATCGACCGCCGGCATCGAGCGGGGCACGAACAGGATGCGGCGAACGATGTGGGAGCGCGACAAGGGCTCGGTTAGATCGACGGCCTTGGGGTCGAGATCGGCCGGCAGCGAAACTTTCCGCCGCGCGCTTTCTTCCGGCGCCACGATCGCGCGCTCGGTGAGATAGGCGACGACATCGCGGATGTGCACCATGCCGGTCGGATCGTCGAGCGTGTCGTCATAGACGACGAGACGCGAATGGCCGGCGCTCGCGAACACCTTGAGCAGTTCGCCCAGCGGAATGTTCTGCTGCACCGCGATGATGTCGGCGCGCGGCACCATCACGTCGCCGATGCGGCGCTCGCGAAGCTCCAGGATGTTCTGCAGCATCGCGCGCTCGGTGGGAGAGAATTCCGTCTTGCCGCCCGCGGGCTCCGAAAGCTCCTCGACGAGATCGCTGCGGAGCGAGCCCGAGCCGCGGAGCCGGATCAGCGCCCGGAAGCGATCGAGCCAGCTTTCGGAAGGCTTTTCCGCAATAGTCGGCTTCTCACCCGCTTGTTCTTCGGGCGCGAGCGGATGGCGGGGGCCCGAGGGATCGGTCGTGCTCATGCCGCCGCTCCCGCGTTTTCGTGGGCGTAGGGATCGGAAATGCCGAGTTTGGCGAGAATGGCGCGCTCGCGCGCTTCCATCGCCAGGGCGTCGGCGTCGTCGACATGGTCGAAGCCGACGAGATGCAGCGTGCCGTGGACGGCGAGATGCATCAGGTGATGCTCGATCGCTTTTCCCTCATGCTCGGCTTCTCGCGCCAGCGTCTCGTAGGCGAGCACGATATCGCCGATCGGCCGGGGTCCATCGCCGGAAAGCCTCGGCGCGGGTGCGGGAAAGGCGAGAACGTTCGTCGCCTTGTCCGTCCCGCGAAAGCTTTTGTTGAGCGCCTGCATGCGGGCATCGTCGGTGAGCACGATTCCGATTTCGCCCTCGACGATATACGCGTCGCGAAGGGCCGCCTCGACCGCGCGCCGCACCATTGCTTCCGCGCCGGGGAGCCTTTCCCAGGCGGCGGATTCCGTCGCGATCTCGATCGTCACGCTCACGGCTTTTCCCTTTTGTTGCGGCTCGCGTGCGCGGCACCATCATACGCTTCCACGATTCGGGTGACGAGCTCATGGCGCACGACGTCGGCCGAGGTAAAGGCGATGTGCGCCACGTTCTCGAGCGATGCAAGCAGGCCCACCGCTTCGTCGAGGCCCGAAGTCTGGCCCGGCGGCAAATCGATCTGCGAAGGATCGCCGGTCACGATCATGCGCGCGTTCTCGCCGAGGCGGGTGAGAAACATCTTCATCTGCATCGAGGTGGTGTTTTGCGCTTCATCCAGGATCACCGCCGCGTTGGCGAGCGTGCGGCCGCGCATGAAGGCGATCGGCGCGATTTCGATTTCGCCGGCTTGCAGCGCGCGCTCGAAAATGCCGCGATCCATGAGGTCGAAGAAGGCGTCGTAGATCGGCCTGAGATAAGGATCGACCTTCTCGCGCATGTCGCCGGGCAGGAAGCCGAGCCGCTCGCCCGCCTCGACGGCGGGGCGCGAAAGCACGATGCGGTCGACCTCGCGCCGCTCGAACAAATGAACGGCGTAGGCTACCGCAAGCCACGTCTTGCCGGTGCCGGCGGGGCCGGTGCCGAAGACGAGCGTGTTCGACTTCAGCGCGCGGAGATATTCGTCCTGGCCCGCGGTGCGCGCGCGCACGAGCCGCTTGCGCAGCCGAAGCTCGGCGAAATTCGCCTGGGCGCCGGCGGCGGAATTCGGCTGGGCGGCTTGCCGCAATACCTGCCGGATGGCGCCCTCGACGTCGCCGGATGAGATTTCGTGGCCGCGCTTCAGCTCCGCATACAGGTGATCGAGGACGTTCCGCGCGCGCTCGCACGCCTCGCGCTCGCCTTCGATGGTGACGTGATTGCCGCGCTGGTCGGCGGCAACGCCGAGGCGGCGCTCGATCAGAGCGAGGTTCTCGCCGTGGCGGCCGAACAAGCTGGAAGCAAGCTTGTTGTCGTCGAACTCGAGCGCAATCTGCACTTCGCTCTTCTTGCTCCAGGGTGCCGCGTGGCTTGGTCCGGGATCGCGCAATCAAGCTCCTCCCGCCGCGGCGAATACGGGCGGCTTCATGACATGCGCGGGCATGGGATCGACCAGTTCCCCGAACAGGCTGTTGGCGCTCTGCGCGGTGATCTCGACCGGCGCCACCGTTCCGATCAGCTGCGCGGGCGCCATCGCCTGCACCGGCTGCAAATAGGGCGAGCGGCCGGCGATCTGGCCCGGCAAGCGCCCGGGCTTTTCGAACAACACGTCAAGCGTGCGGCCGAGAAGTGCGGCATTGAACGCTTGCCGCTGCCGCTCGAGTGCCGCCTGCAGCCGGATCAGTCGCTCGGTCTTCACGGCCTCGGGAATCTGCCCGTCCATCTCGGCCGCGGGCGTTCCCGGGCGCGGGCTGTATTTGAACGAGAACGCCTGCGCGAACTTCACTTCCTCGATGAGATCGAGGCTCGCTTTGAGATCGTCCTCGGTCTCGCCGGGAAATCCGACGATGAAGTCGGATGAGACCGCGATGTCGGGCCGCGCCGCGCGCACGCGCGCGATGACATCGAGATATTCGCCGCGGCCGTGGCGGCGATTCATCGCCGCCAGCATCCGGTCGGAGCCCGACTGGATCGGCAGATGCAGAAAGGGCATCAGCTTCGGAATGTCGCGGTGCGCCGCGATCAAATCCTCGTTCATGTCGCGCGGATGGCTCGTCATGTAGCGTATGCGCGCGATCGCGGTTTTTTCGGCGATGTGTTCGATCAGCCGCGCGAGGCTCCACGCGCGGCCGTCCGGTCCCTCGCCGTGATAGGCGTTCACGTTCTGGCCGATCAGCGTCACTTCGGCGACGCAAGCGGCCGCGAGATGCTCGATCTCCGCGACGATCTTCGCGACCGGGCGGGAGGATTCGCTGCCCCGCGTATAGGGCACGACGCAGAAGGTGCAGAATTTGTCGCAGCCTTCCTGCACGGTGACGAAAGCCGCAATCCCGCGCGCGCGCGTCGCGGTAGGGCTCGGCGGCGCCAGATGATCGAATTTGTCCTCGGCCGGAAATTCCGTCTCGATGATCGCGGCGCCCGCGCTCGCGCGCGCGACGAGATCGGGCAGGCGGTGGATGCTTTGCGGCCCGATCACGATGTCGACCATCGGCGCGCGGCGAATGATTTCCTTGCCCTCGGCCTGCGCGACGCAACCGGCGACCGCCACCAGCATCCGGCGGCCTTCTTTCTCGGCCGCCGATTTCAGCGGCTTGATGCGCCCGAGTTCGGAATAGATCTTTTCCGCCGCCCGCTCGCGAATGTGGCAGGTGTTCAGCACGACAAGGTCGGCCTCGTCCGGCCGGTCGGTCTCGCGGTAGGCGCCCGCGAGTGAATCCGCCATACGATGCGAGTCGTAGACGTTCATCTGGCAGCCGAACGACTTGATATATAGCTTGCGGGGTTCGCTCATCGCGCCGTTGTGCCGGGGCTTTCTACGCGCTGGGGTTTCAGCGGCTGGCCCGTCGGCGTTCCGCTACCGACGAACTTTTACCGGGTTTTGGCCGTAAGGGAAACTGGCTCGGCCGGGCCTTGCAAAGGCTTGGAAACGTGCGCGATTTCGCCGCGGCCCGCGAGCGCCGTGGAATGCATGCGGCGCACCGCTTCCTCCAGCGAAAGCGCCAGCGCCTTGCGGTCGGTGTCCGCCGCGACCGCCACCGGCGCGCCGAATGACACCATAACGTCGATCGCGCCGGTGCGAATGACGCGGATGAGATGCGGAACCAGCGAGATATCGCCGTGCCAGGCCGCTATCGCACGGTGCTGGCGGCCCATGGGGATGCCGTGCAGCCGGGTATAGGAGACCGAGACCGGCTGCAGGAAACCGCGCCCGTGCTCGACGAGCGCCTGCTCCATGGCGCCGAGGAGTGCCGTGCGGAACGGCATCACG
>JBGPVT010000075.1:0-8645 GCA_041491825.1 Xanthobacteraceae bacterium
CAAAAGCTGCGTCCATTGCGGCTTCTGCACCGCCACCTGTCCGACCTATGTCCTTCTCGGCGACGAGCTCGATAGTCCGCGCGGCCGCATCTATCTCATCAAGGAGATGCTGGAGCGGGACAAGCCCGCCACCGCCGACGTGGTCAAGCACATCGACCGTTGCCTCTCGTGCCTCGCCTGCATGACGACCTGCCCGTCCGGCGTCCATTACATGCATCTCGTCGATCAGGCGCGCGCGCATATCGAAAAGACCTATCGCCGCCCGTTGCTCGATCGCCTCTATCGGGCGCTCCTCGCCAAGCTCATGCCCTATCCCGCGCGTTTTCGCGCCGCACTTTACGCGGCGCTTCTGGCCAAGCCCTTCGCTCCTCTTTTTGCCGCCATCGGATTGAAGCCCGTCGCGGCGATGCTGCGCCTGGCGCCCTGGCGCGTGCCGGCTTCTTCCCTCAAGGACGCGCGGCGAATTTTCCCCGCCGAGGGAACGCGGAAGGGTCGCGTGATGTTGCAGTCGAGCTGCGTCGACCGGGTGGTGCAGCCATCGATCCGCGCGGCGGCGATCCGGCTTCTCAACCGCCAGGGCATCGAGGTCGTGCTCGCCGAAGGCGAGGCCTGCTGCGGCTCGCTCAGCCATCACATGGGCCGCGAGCACGAGGCGTTCGCTTTCGTGCGGAACAATGTCGACGCCTGGATGCGCGAGATCGAGGGCGGCGGCCTCGATGCGATCCTGATCACGGCGTCGGGTTGCGGCACCACGATCAAGGATTACGGTTTCATGCTCCACACCGATCCAAACTATCGCGACAAGGCCGCGAAGGTCTCGAACCTCGCAAAGGACATTTCCGAATATCTCGCGAAGCTTCCGCCGCTGCCGCCGGTCGCCGTCCGCAACATCAAGGTCGCCTATCATTCGGCCTGTTCGATGCAGCACGGCCAGCAAATCGACCGCGAGCCGAAGGAATTGCTGGCCAAGGCCGGGTTTATCGTCCGCGACATACCCGAGGGCCATCTTTGCTGCGGCTCGGCCGGCACCTACAACATGCTGCAATCGGAGATCGCCGCGCGCCTTCTTGCGCGCAAGGTCGAAAATATCGCCAAGACCTCGCCCGAGCTTGTGGCGACGGGAAATATCGGCTGTATCACCCAGATCGCCAGCGCAATCTCGGTCCCGGTCGTTCATACCGTCGAATTGCTCGATTGGGCGAGCGGCGGGCCGACGCCGGAGGCGCTAAAGCATTATGCGCCATAGACCTCCCCGTCATGGCCGGGCTTGTCCCGGCCATCCACGTCTTAGTTACCTGGCAAAGACGTGGATGCCCGGCACATGGCCGGGCATGACAATGAAAAGATCATGCTTCAGCAAAAATGTTAGGGACGCGCGTTGATTCAACCTAAAACAACGGCGTTCTAACGGCGGGTTTTGGCGGGCGCTGAAGCTGTCATACTATCGCGGACGAAAATCACGGGGATTGGACAATGGCCAAAAAGGCAAAGCCCAAAAAGGGCAAGAAGAAAAAAGTCGGCCGCCGCAAGGCCGCGCGCAAAAAAGCGCCGGCGCGCAAGAAATCCGCAAGAACGGCGGCGGCGAAAACCGCGGCGCGTGCGGCGCCCGCCGCGTTGAAAGTCGCGGGCGTGAAGATCGGCGGCGGGATGCGGCCCCGCTTCGACGAAATCTTGACGCCGGCCGCGCTCGATTTCCTCGCGGAGCTGCACCGCAAGTTCGAAAGCACGCGGAAAAAGCTGCTCGCCCGCCGCAGCGACCGCCAGCACCGCTTCGACGCCGGCGAATTGCCCGACTTTCTGCCCGAGACCAGGCACATTCGCGAGCAGGGCTGGAAGGTGGCGCCGCTGCCGAAGGACCTTCTCGACCGGCGCGTCGAGCTCACCGGTCCTGTCGACCGCAAGATGGTCATCAACGCGCTCAACTCCGGCGCCGAAGTCTACATGGCCGATTTCGAGGATGCCTGCTCGCCGAGCTGGGACAATCTGATCGACGGTCAGATCAACCTGAAGGACCGCTGGGCCGGCAAGCTCGATTTCGTCGACCCGCAGACGAAGAAATCCTACAAGCTCGGCGACAAGTCCGCGGTGCTGCTCGTGCGCCCGCGCGGCTGGCACTTGCTTGAGGATCACGTAACGGTCGACGGCGCCTCGATTTCGGGCGCCCTGTTCGACTTCGGCCTCTACTTCTTCCACAACGCCAAGCGCACCATCGCCGCCGGCACCGGGCCTTATTTCTATCTGCCGAAACTGGAGAACTACCACGAGGCGCGGCTCTGGAACGACGTGTTCGTATTCGCGCAATCGAAGCTTGGGCTGCAGGCCGGCACCATCAAGGCGACCGTGCTGATCGAGACGCTGCCCGCCGCCTTCGAGATGGACGAAATCCTCTACGAGATGCGCGACCACATCACCGGCCTCAATTGCGGCCGCTGGGACTACATCTTCTCCTTCATCAAGCGGCTCGGAAAGAACAAGCGATTTCTCACGCCCGACCGCCCGGCGATGACGATGGATAAGGCGTTCCTGCACGCCTACTCGCTGCTCCTGATCCGCACCTGCCACCGCCGCGGCGCCTTCGCCATGGGCGGCATGGCGGCGCAGATCCCGGTGAAGGGCGACGCCGGCGCCAACGAGGCCGCCTTCAAGAAGGTGCGCGCCGACAAGGAACGCGAGGCCGGCGACGGCCATGACGGCACCTGGGTCGCGCACCCCGATCTCGTGCCGGTCGCCGAGGAAGTCTTCCACCGCCTGATGAAGACGCCGAACCAGCTCGACAAGCTCCGGAACGACGTCAAGGTCACGCGCGACCAGTTGCTGGAGATGCACCAGGGCGAGCGCACGGAGGCGGGGCTTAGGCTCAACATTCGCGTCGGCGTGCAGTACATCGAAGCCTGGCTCCGCGGCCGCGGCGCGGTGCCGCTCTACAATCTGATGGAGGACGCGGCCACCGCCGAGATCAGCCGCTCGCAGGTCTGGCAGTGGATCTATCACCGCGCGCGGCTTGCCGACGGCCGCGAGGTCACGCCGGATCTCTTCGAATCGATCATCGCAGACGAAATGGAGAAGGTGCGCCAGGCGATCGGCCCGACCACCTACGACTCCGGCCGCTTCGAGGACGCGGTCGAGCTGTTCAGTGAAATGTCGCTCGCGCTCGAGATCGAGGAATTTCTCACGATCCCGGCCTATCGCTTGATCGCCTAGAGCATGATCCCGAAAAGTAGGCACCGGTTTCGGAAAAGATCATGCTCCAGCAAAAGAGCATGATCCCGAAAAGTGGGCACCGGTTTTCGGAAAAGATCATGCTCCAGCAAATGGTCTGATCCACGCGCAAAAGAAAACGGGGCCGCCTCGTCAGGCGGCCCCGTGGCGCTTTCGCCCCCCGGATAGGCTCAGATCACGATCACCTTGGTGCCGACCTTTACGCGCTCGTAGAGGTCGATCACGTCTTCGTTCTTCATGCGGATGCAGCCGGAAGACACCGCGGTGCCGATCGTCTGCGGCTCGTTCGAGCCGTGAATGCGATAGAGCGAGGAGCCGAGATAGATGGCGCGGGCGCCAAGCGGATTTTCCGGGCCGCCCGCCATGTAGGTCGGCAGCTCCGGCCGGCGGGCGAGCATTTCCGCCGGCGGCCGCCAATCGGGCCATTCCTTTTTCTCGCTCACGGTTTTCACGCCCGCCCATTCGAAGCCGGGCCGGCCGACGCCGACGCCGTAGCGGATCGCGCGCCCACCGCCCTGCACGTAGTAGAGGAAGCGGTTGTTGGTATCGATGACGAGGGTGCCGGGCTGTTCCTTGGTCGGATATTCGACGACCTGCTTTTGATAGCGCGGGTCCATCGCGCGCGGCTGCTCGGCCATGGCCGGATCGTCGCGGCGAACGTTCAGGATTTGGCCGTTTCCCTGACCTGCCGCCATGTCTTCCCACGGGCGCTGATAGCGCGAGCGCGGCAGATCCGAGCGCCCGGTGAAGAGAAATTCGATGAAACCGCCGCCCATGGAGCCCGGACGCGCGGCGCCCGGCCGGTTGTCGGCGAAGTCCGAGCGCTCGCGCGGCGCTACGCGCCCGTCGACGCTCGGCGGCGCGACATAGCGCGGCACGCGGATGATCTGGGCGTCTCGCGGCGTGTTGAGCGGATCGGCCGCAACCGGAGCGGAGAGCAAGACAAGGAGGGGCAGCAAGGAGAGTTTACGCATCGACGTACCCGATACTCATCGTCGAACTGGACGCTTATGCCTAACCGAGTGTTGCGACCGAATGGTAAACACCGCCCCCGCCCGCGCGATAAGCCGCGATTTGATGCAGCTCGCATGAAGTTATGGTTGACGGAAGGTTTACGGCGGCAAAGGTGTTAGGGCCGCCGGATCGCGGCGAAGCAAAGAAGGGCCGCGAGCGCGAAGGTTGCGATCAAGGCGAGCGCCGCCGGATCGGAAAAGCGCTCGGCGACGAAGGCGAGCACGAGCGGCCCCGCGGCCTGCATGAACTGCGACGGCCTGGCGATGCGCCCCAGAAGCCGCCCGTAGCCCGAAGCGCCGAACAGCGCGAGTAGCACCGTGCCGCGCGCGATCGTCATCAGGCCGTTAGTCGTGCCCAACAGAATCACGAAGACCGCGGCCACGGCCGCCGAAACGCCGAGGAGCGCGAACGCCCCAAAGGCGAAGATCAGAAGTGCCACCGCGAAGCGCGCGATCACCAGCGGATGCAGTTTGCGCGCGAATGTGAATTCGAGAAACCGCGCCGTGACTTGCGCCGGCCCGAACAGGGCGCCGATCAGCACCACCGTCGCGGGCTCGATGCCGAAACGCGTGAAGATCGCCAGCATATGGGCCAGGAGCGCCGAGGGGATAAAGGTGTAGAGCGCGAATGCGATCGCCACGAGCAGGAACGGCCAGCCGGTCGGCGGAATATGCTTGGTCCGTTTCGGCAACGGGCCTTCGGGAAGAACTTCCGCCGCCGCGTGCTCGCGCGGCAAGGCGAAGGCGAGCAAGGGGGCCGCGAGCAGGGCGAGCAAGGCGGCGTAGAGGCCATAGGTGCCGCGCCAGCCGATCGCTTCGATCAGAAAAAGCGTCGCGGGCCAGCTCACCGTCGAGGCGAAGCCGCCAATGAAGGTGAGAAGCGTGATCGCGCGGCGCGCATCGGTGCCGAAGATGCGCGCGAGCGTCGCGAAGGCGGGATCGTAAAGCGAGGCCGCCATCGCGGCCCCGAGCACGATCCAGACCGCGAGATAGAGAACCGGATCGCTCGCATAGACGACTCCGAGGAGCCCGGCCGCCCCCAAAAGCGAGCCCACGGGCATCACCGCATGGCCGCCGTAGCGGTCGATCATCCGGCCGACGAAAGGGGAGGAAAGGCCGGCCGCCAACAAGCCGATGGAGAATCCGCCCATGGTGAAGGTCAGCGACCAGCCGCGCTCTTTTGCGATCAGCGGCGCGATCAGGACCGGCGTGTAATAGATCGCGCCCCAGGCGAGAATTTGGCTGACGCCGAGGATGGGGATCGCCCGCCAGCGGTTGTTGATCAGGCGGGCGAATTTGTTCATGCGGCCTTCGGCGTTCTTCCGTGAGATCGGCGGCGTCGGGAACGTTTTGGCAGAGTCGGCAGCACCCGACAATGCGCGCGAGGCGGGCCGGATCCAGCTTTTCAGCGGCTTCTCATCGTTGATCCTTCATTAACGAGCTTCGTTGATCCCGCCTTAACGGAACGAACCGCATTTTTCGCGTCATGGCGCGCGGAGTTGGTTTGTATCTCGTCGCCCCGCTCGTCGCGCTGGGGCTCTTCGGCTGTCGCGACTTCGGTTTCGAAGCGCGCGATCCCTGGCGCGCGGAAGCCGAGGAGCGTTGTCTCTCCGAGAAGCGCGTTGAGCCCTCGGCCTATGTCGAGCCCGAGTCGGCGATCGACGGCCGCGGCGCCTGCGGCATGGCGCATCCTTTCAAGGTCGCGGCGATGAGCAACGGCTACGTCATGGTCGAGCCGCGGGCGACGCTCGCCTGCCCGCTGATCGGCGAAGTCGACCGCTGGCTCGCGGAAGCCGTGCAGCCCGCCGCCGCCGCCTGGTTCGGCGAGCAGGTGGTCGAGATCAAGCAGCTTTCCGCCTATTCCTGCCGCACCATGAACGGCCAGCCCGGCGCCAACATTTCCGAGCACGCCTTCGGCAACGCGCTCGACGTCGCCGTCTTCCGGTTCGCGAGCGGCCGCGAAGTGACGGTCAAGGACGGCTGGAAGGGCGCCTATGAGGAGCGGGGGTTCTTGCGGCAAGTTCATGCCGCCGCCTGCGAGCGTTTTTCGACCGTGCTCGGGCCCGGCGCCGACGCCTTTCACTACGATCACTTCCATCTCGATCTTGCCCGCCGCCCCTCCGGTCGCTCCGTTTGCAGGCCGGCGGCGGAGGAATTGCCGCCGCCGATGTACCGCGACCGCCAAGGTGTGCCGATGGCGCGCAAGACGCCGCCGCCGTCCGCCCCGATGATGGCCGTGCGCCCGCAAGGGCGGCCGGCCGATCTTCCGCTTTCGGCGAACGCGCAGCCGATGCCGCGGGCGCCGGCGCCGATGATGGTGCAGCGGGATGCGCGTCCGGCGGGCGAGCCGTTGAGCCTCACGCCGCCGCCCACGCCGCGCGCGGCCAACGCTCCGGGCGGACCGGCGGTGATCGAGCGCCAGCCTTATCCCGCCTATGCTCCGCCGCCGCCGAACCGGCCGGTTCCGCCGGGGAGCGTGCCGCAGGCGAAGGCGGGCGCGGATGCGCTCACGACCGGATCGATCGACAAGCGCCGCTATTTCAAGGAAACGCCGATCCTGAAATCCGGGCTTCCGGACGCGACGCCGGGCGAGGATTGAGATTTAGATCCGTTTCTTCGGATCGCCATAGCCGCCGCCGGTCGGCGAGACCACGATCACCGCTTCTCCCGCCTCCAGCACCGTCTGATCGCAGCCCTCGAGCGCCTCGATGTGACCGTCGAGCCGCCGCACGGAATTTTGGCCGAGCTGGCCGGGCTCGCCGCCCGCCAATCCGAACGGCCGCACGCGGCGATGGCCGGACAGAATCGCGCAATCCATCCGTTCCAGAAAGCGGATGCGGCGGGAGATGCCGTTGCCCGCGTTCCATTGCCCGCGGCCGCCGGAATTCGGCCGGATGTGGAAATCCTCCAGCAGCACCGGAAAGCGGAATTCGAGCACTTCCGGATCGGTAAGGCGCGTATTGGTCATGTGGGTGTGGACGGCGTCGGTGCCGTCAAAGCCGGGGCCCGCGGGCGAGCCCGAGCAGATCGTCTCGTAATATTGGTAGCGCGCATTGCCGAAGGTGAGATTGTTCATGGTGCCTTGCGCCGCCGCCAGCGCGCCGAGCGCGCCGAATAGGCAATTCGTCACCGCCTGCGAGGTCTCAACATTGCCGGCGACGACCGCCGCCGGATATTCGGGCGAAAGCAACGACTGCGGCGGCACCACGATCCTGATCGGCCGCAAACAGCCCGCGTTCATCGGGATTTCGTCGTCGACCATGACGCGGAAGACGTAGAGGACGGCGGCGCGCGTCACCGGCGACGGCGCGTTGAAATTTGTCGGCTGCTGCGCGCTCGTGCCGGTGAAATCGACGGTCGCCTCGCGCTTTTGCTTGTCGACCGAAATTTTCACTTTGATAAAAGTGCCCTGATCCATCTCGTAGGAGAATTCGGAATCGTGCAGGCGGTCCAAGACGCGCCGCACCGATTCCGCCGCGTTGTCCTGCACGTGGCCCATATAGGCGTGCACCACGTCGAAGCCGAAATCGGCGATGATTTTCCTGAGTTCCCGCACGCCCTTTTCGTTGGCGGCGATCTGCGCTTTCAGGTCGTTGACGTTCTGCACCGGATTGCGCGCGGGATATTTCGCGCCGGAGAGCAGCTCGTTCAGCTCTTTTTCGCGAAAGCGGCCCTGGTCGACGAGCTTGAAGTTGTCGATATAGACGCCTTCTTCCTCGATCGTGGTCGCGCGCGGCGACATCGAGCCCGGCGTGATGCCGCCGACATCGGCGTGGTGACCGCGGCTCGCGACCCAGAAAATGATCTCCTTGCCGGCCTCGTCGAAGACGGGCGTGCAAACGGTGATGTCGGGGAGATGCGTGCCGCCGTTATAGGGCGCGTTCAGCGCGTAGACGTCGCCGGGTTTCAGCCGGCCGCGATTTTCGCGGAGCACCGTCTCGACCGAGCGGTCCATGGAGCCCAGATGCACCGGCATGTGCGGCGCGTTGGCGACGAGATTTCCCTCGCCGTCGAACACGGCGCAGGAGAAATCGAGCCGCTCCTTGATGTTCACGGAATACGCCGTGTTCTGCAGCGTCACCCCCATTTGCTCGGCGATCGACATGAAAAGGTTGTTGAAGACCTCCAGCATCACCGGGTCCGCCTCGGTGCCGATCGCTTTCGTCCGCGCGAGCACTTTGACGCGCGTGAGCACGAGATGGTTCTTGCCCGTGACCTCCACTTGCCAGCCGTCCTCGACGATAACGGTCTGGTTCGGCTCGATGACCAGCGCCGGTCCCGCGACGCGGTGGCCCGAGCGAAGCTGCTCGCGGAGCCAAACGCCGGCCTCGTGCCAGGCGCCGCCGGAGAAGAAGCGCGTCTTCCGCGCCGGCGCGGGCAGGGGCTCCTTGGTCGCGGGAATTTTCTTCTCCG
>JBGPVT010000076.1:0-8619 GCA_041491825.1 Xanthobacteraceae bacterium
AGACTACGGAACGACGACGCCGAACACCTAAAAAAAGAAATACAGGAAATTATTCGCCAATTGAAAGATGTCGATTTTCCGGGAATGTTTCCGAGATCTGGCAGTGGGAGATAGGGTGCTCGGAGAGACGGCGAGCGACACCCATACGACCTGATACTAACCACCTCCGAGAAGAGGTCTGCATATGAACAGCAAAATTCAGCTTGCAACAAAAACCGACCAAGAGCTGAAGGCGTGGATTGAAAATTATGAACGCAATGGAAAAACAGAAGATAACTTCTATGTTGAACTAATCGAAGAATATTCAAGGCGTAAACATCTCGGATTGAAGATCGAAAAATCCTTAGAAGTACTCTCTCAAGCCGCAAAGGAGCGGCGGTTCGTAAGCTACGGCGATTTGGCAAAGGCAAGTGCGGTGGCTTGGTCAACGGCCCGGCACGCAATGAATGGGGCTGGAGGACATCTCGATAATATCGTCTCGTATTGCTATGGGAAAAAGCTGCCGTTGCTTTCTGCGCTTTGCGTCAACGCGGCTAGTTTGGAAACGGGTGAACTGGAAGAAAATGCGCTGAAAGGTTTTATAGCCGCGGCACACAGACTGAGGATCCCAGTGACCGACGAAGAAGCTTTCTATCGACGGTGCCAAGCTGAGTGTTTTGAATGGGGATCGCACCAGAAATGAGATTTCCAAGCTGTGGGTCGGAGGTTCGAATCCTCCCGGGGTCGCCAACTCCTGTAACAATTTAGCTCCGTGCGCAGAATCTGCTTTGGAGCTCTAAGCGGCCATTCTTCACGGCAAACAGCTCGTCCGCCAAAGTGCCAACAGAAGACATCTGCGATCTGCCGTCGTCAGTTCGTCCAAACAAAAATTCCTGGCGCGAGGCGGAGTTGGAAAATTTGGCCATGAGATCGAGTAAAAGTCGCTGCGCGAGAGAAATAACTTATTGGAGAGATATTAGCGGCTCGTCAGCGTGACTTGAGGTTCGTTGCTTTTTGATACCAACGGGTTGCCTCGGCCTCATTCTTTTGCACGCCCTGACCTTCGCTGTACATAACACCGATGTTGTTCATTGCCTGGGGGTCGCCGAGATCGGCGGCCATTCGAAATAGACGCATGGCCTCGGTATAACTCTGATTCACGCCCCGCCCCCGATAATACATGGTCCCCAAATTGAGGATTGCCTGGCGATTGCCGAGATCGGCAGCTTTGCGATAGAGACGCGCCGCTTCCGCATAATCTTTCGAAACGATCTCGCCTTTCTCGTAGGCAAGAGCGAGAAAGGTCATGCCGGCCGGATGACCGGCCTCGACGGCTTTCTTATACCAACGCACGGCCTCTGGGCCGTTTTTCGGCACTCCTTCGCCATGGGCATACGTGACACCGAGGTTAGTCATCGCCTGCGGGTCGCCAAGATCGGCGGCCTTTTGGTATAGGCGCACGGCCTCGGCATAATCTTGCGCCACGCCTCGCCCATCATGGTACAGGCCCCCCAAATTGAGGATCGCCTGCCGATTGCCGAGATCTGCAGATTGGCGATAGAGGCGCGCCGCCTCCGCCTCATTCTTCGGTACTCCTTCGCCCTCCTCATATTGCAAGGCGAGGTTCGTCAGGGCGCTGGCATCGCTGGCACCGGGTTGCGGAGCATTCCGAGGCGACAGCGGAACCGTCGGTGCGACGGTGGCGATTTGGGTTTTCTTCAATTCCTCGATCCGCGCGCGAGCGAGGTCGGAATAAAAGCTGTCCGCGAAACGCTTGATGAAAGCCTCAAGAATTGCCGTGTTCGTGGTGTCCTTGACGGCTGCCCAAGCCTGCGTCGCCTCGTCTTCCCGCCGCGAGCGGCTTGCGCTCTCTGACGGCGCACCCGCTGCCGGCGCCACAAAATAAAAGGCGCCATCGATCGGCGAAGACGACACCCAGGGCTGCTGCGCCCCGCCGGTCGAGCGCTTCACCACGAGGCCAACTTCGTTGAAAGCCTGGAAGATATCAAGCCCCGCCTTGCTGATCGTTTGCGTCAGCGCCTTAGTGTACGGGCTGTTGCCGTCGGCACCGTCCTGCGCGACGTTCCCGGGTTGCGTCGCGTAAGAGATGAGCGTGCCTTCCGGCGCCCACATCTGCGCGAGCCCGCGGTTCACCGAGCGCATACTCCCGGCAATGAACGGATTGTTCCGGCAGGCATCCAGGATCACCAGGTTGAGTTTCGTGCCCGAGCCCTGCATCTGGCGCAGAACCAGATTGACGTCCACCATCTGGAAGTCGACATCGGCCTCGCGCGTCGGATTGGCGTTGACCGGCACCAGATAATTGGCGCCGCTTATTTGCACGCCGTGGCCGGCATAGTAGAACAGGCCGACGTCGGCGCCTTGTAACTGCCGGCCGAAATTCTGCGCGGCGTTATCGAAGGCGGCCTTGTCGAGATCGATCTGTGCGCCATTGCCGATGAGGGTGAAGCCAAGACGGCGCAGCGTATTCGCCATCAGCTTGGCGTCGTTCGCGGGATTGTCGAGGCGCGAAATATTCTTGTAAGCCGAGTTGCCTATGACCAGCGCTACTCGCTTGTCGGCGAGGGCCGTGTCGGCTCCCGTTAGAACGGACAGGGCCAGGAAGATAATGAAACCAAGCCTGACAATCATGGTTCGCATGGTGGAGTCAGCCACATGGCTCTTGGTCATCTTTCACGTTTGCCCGCCTCCACTCGGAGCAAACAGCTTTAGCTTATCAAAGATTTGAACCGGACAATACATCCAAGCTACCCCGAGACGCAGGAGAGGGAAGTACCAAAATGTGTCTGCAAAGGGGTCAAAAGCGGAAGTCGCACTCTCTCAATTTAATGTCCGCTCTTACCCCGAAAGCAGACATTAATCCGCAGTTCTCGCGCGTGCGGGCCGTGGGCTCCGCACTGCGGCCTTATTGCACTCCCTCTCACCCGAACATCCAGGATTGTGGATCCGCGATCGGCCTATTCTCGTTGAGTGCGAGAATGCCCTTGATGTTGCGCACGAGCGACCACACGAGCGCCCACAACAAGATCAGTACCCCGATCCCGACCACCGTCAGCACGAGCCCGACCACGACATAAAGCAGCAAAATCCAGAAGGTGCGGATCTGAAACTGAAAGTGAGAGCGCGCGACCGGATCTTCCGTGTCCGATTTTATATAGGCGATGATCACGCCGATGATGGCCGTGATCCCGGTCAGACAGGCCGCGAGGTAAAGAATATAAACGATGAGGGCGAGCCCCGTATCCGAGACGGCTCGCGGCGATGCGTTCTTTGATGTCTCTTCTGTCATGTTTGACCCCCGCTCCGGCGCTTTATGTAGCTTATGACAAATAGCCTGCCGCTCATTATCGTTGATTGGCTATACCTCTCAATCCGTAATTCAGCCCATAAAATTCCAAGAGCGGCCAACAGCCCGCGCGAATTCCGCCATAGTCGGGCCTTCATACTGACGGTCACGGGGTGCGACTTCGCAGACTCCGTCAGGCATCCTTCCGACCCGGCTTGGCCTTGACGCAGAAAGTGCTTCGGTGGTGAGCTAACCGCCAGGCCGGGGGAGGAAATCCCGTGCATACGAAACGATCCGATTGGACGCGCGCCGCGGCTTCGCGGGCGCGCATGTCGTTACCCGGCCGCGATGCCGCAAAGTGCCCAGGGAGGGAATGAATGACCGCTTATCGAATTGGACTAGCCGTAGTTTTCCTCGCGTCCACGTTCCTCGTCGGCGCCGCCCGGGCGCAGAAGGACCCGGAAAGTTCAAACGCCGTCAGCGAGGTGAGCGCGTCCCCCGAGGTCAAGCGCAAGCTGCAAAAGATGCGTGGCGAAGCCCGGGCGAACAACCTCGGCTATACCGTCGGCAACACCCGGGCGCTGTCGCGCCCGAACAGCGAACTCTTCGGCGACGTCGACGATCCCAACGTCACGCCCGAGCAGCGCGCCGAGCAAAATCGCCGCGCACAGGAACTGATCCAGCGCGACAATCAGCTCCGCCAACAGTCCACCAAGGACAAGCGCAGCCAGACCGAGCTGCAACGCACGGTCTGCAATCCCGCGAGCGAAAAATTCCACTGGTACGCGGAAAACAAGGTCCCGCCCATCCGCGATCAGCGCAGCTGCGGCGATTGCTGGGCGTTCGCCGCCATCGGCGCCTATGAGGCGAGCCATCTGATCGTCAACAGCAAGACGGCCGATGCTTCGGAACAATATCTCCTGGATTGCGCCCGCGTCGCCGATAACAAGCCGGCCGGAAACTGCACCGGCGGTCTCGCGGCCTATGCGTTTTATCATATGTCGCGAGCGGGGATCGCATCCCGGAAAGCTGTTCCTTACGTCGCCAAGGAACTCACCTGCACCAACCCGGCGACGCCCTACAAGGTCGTCGCCTGGGGGTATGTGAATCCCAATCAGGATTTCCCGACCCGCGACGAAATCAAGAAAGCGATTTGCGATTTCGGACCGGTGGCGACGCGGATGCGGATCGTTGCGGAAAATTTCAAAGCCTATAAAGGCGGTGTCTATCGCGAGAACGTGCAGTCCGACGACGCCGGCGGCGGACATGCCGTCGTTCTCGTGGGATGGGACGATGCGAAAGGTGCGTGGCTCATGCGCAACTCGTGGGGTACGGATTGGGGCCTCAGCGGCTATGCCTGGATGGCCTATGGCAGCAACCGTATCGGCCGGCATACCGCCTGGGTGCGCGCGGCGAACGCGTCCTATTCGAACGACTCGATCGAGGCGTTGCGGAAGCAGCTCGATATCTCCGATAAAAAATAGCTGGCCTACCGCCGCTCGCGCCATTCGGTGCGCGGGCGGCGGTTGGTCACGGAAGCCCTCGTGCTCTTGACGCCGCGCCGCTTTCGCCGCGCATCCGGTAAGGCTTTAACCTATCCTCAAACGGCTCTCTTGCTGCCCGTGGCGACTTCCCGCTAACTGTCGCCGATTGGCCGTCCTCTTTCGAAATGCCGGACCCATGCCCCGCTCTCCCGTCGATTTTTCCACGGTTTCTCGCGTGCTCGTGGTGCATCTTCGCCATTATGGCGATGTGCTGCTCACGTCGCCGGTCTTTTCGGCGTTGAAAAAACACGCGCCGCATATCGAGGCCGATGCGCTGATTTACGACCATACGGTTGAAATGCTGGCCTTTCACCCGGCGGTCGCGGAAATCCATCGGAGCGTGCGCAAGCGCAAGGATCTTTCCTTCGCCGCGAGGTTTGGGTCGGAACTCCGCCTTTTGCGAAAACTTCGTTCCCGCCGCTACGACATGCTGATCTGCCTCGGCAATCACCCGAGCGCTCTTTGGCTGAGCTGGTTTCTGCGCCCGCGCTACAACGTGGCGCCTCGAAGACTGGGGCCTTTCGCTCGCCTTTGGGGGAAGAATTTCACCCATGTGGTGAAATATCCGGCCAATACGCGGCGGCATCAGATCGAACTGAACCTCGACGCGTTGCGCATGTTCGGCGTCTTTCCGGGCGAAGAAGAGCGAAAGCTCGTGCTGGTGCCGGGCGGGGACGCCGAAGCATCGGTGCGCAATCGCATGGAAGCGGCGGGACTGGCACCCGGCGGCTTCGTCATTGTGCACGCGCCCGCGAGCCTCGCCTATAAGCAATTGCCGCCCGCGCGCACCGCCCGCCTGATCGAAGATCTCGTCAAGGATGGCGAGCGCGTCGTGCTGACCGGGGCACCGGCGAAGTCCGATCTCGCTTTGGTCGGCGCGATCCGTGGCGAGTGCCGCGCCGACACCGTCGACTTTTCGGGCCAGCTCTCGATGAAGGAGCTCGCCGCGTTGATCGGGCAGGCGAAGCTCGTGATCGCGGTCGACTCGGCGCCGGTGCATATCGCGGCGGCGATGCAGACGCCGGTTGTCGCCATCTTCGGGCCCACCAATGAATATATTTGGAGCCCATGGCGCGTGCCGCACCGGGTGGTTGCCTCGGACCGCCATCCCTGCCGGCCGTGCCATAACGCCGGCTGCGGCGGCAGTGGAAAGAGCGACTGTCTCCTCACGCTTTCCAGCGAGCCGGTGCTTGCGGCGGCGAAAGAGTTGCTCGGCGAGCGCTCAAGCCGGGTGCCGCCGAGGGGCGAAGGCGAAAGGCCGACACCTTCCAAGCTGCGGGCCTGAGGGCCGCTTTCGTGCGGCTCTCGCTTTATCGTCTGGGCTGGTTATGACGAGCCGCAGAGGGAGATGAACGATGGCAAAACCGGACGATACGCTCGACCAATTCATCGAAGCGGCGGCGCGCGCCCTTTCGCTGCCGGTCGAGCCCGAATGGAAACCCGCGATCCGCGCCAACCTCGAAATGACGCTGAAACACGCGGCCCTCGTCGAGGCGTTCCCGCTGCCGGACGAGGCGGAGCCGGCGCCCATCTTCAGGGCGTGACACATGGCGCTCGATCTCGACTGGGCGGGGGCCTCGCGGATCGCCGCCGCGGTCAGAAACGGGGAGGCGAGCGCGCTCGCGGTTGTCGAGGCAACGCTCGCGCGCATCGAGCGGTTGAATCCGAAGCTCAACGCCTTCACGGCGATCGTCGCCGATCGCGCGCGCGAGAAAGCGAAGGCGATCGATGCGCTCTCCGGCGGCAACACGCCGGGGCCGCTCGCCGGCGTTCCCTTCGCCGTCAAGAATCTCTTCGACGTGAAGGGGCTTGCGACCGTCGCCGGCTCCAAGATCAACCGCGACAATGCGCCGGCGGTAAAAGACTCGCCGTTGATCGCGCGCTTGGAAGCCGCCGGCGCCGTCCTCGTCGGCGCGCTCAACATGAGCGAATACGCCTATGATTTCACCGGCGAGAACATTCATGACGGCCCCGCTCGCAATCCGCACGATCTCACGCGCATGACCGGCGGCTCGTCGAGCGGTTCGGTAGCGGCCGTCGCCGGCGGCCTCGTGCCGCTCTCGCTCGGCTCCGACACCAACGGCTCGATCCGCGTGCCCGCCTCGCACTGCGGAATTTTCGGGCTGAAGCCGACTTATGGACGGCTCACGCGCGCCCGCTCGTTTCCGTTCGTGACGAGCCTCGACCATGTCGGGCCCTTCGCGCGCGGGGTAGAGGATCTCGCGCTCGCCTACGACGTGATGCAGGGCCGCGATCCCGAGGACCCGGTATGCGCCGATCGCGACGAGGAATCGGTGGCGCCGAGCGTTGAGCGCGGCGCCGACGGCCTCCGCATTGCGATTGCCGGCGGCTATTTTCAAAAGGGCGCTTTTCCCGAGGCGAAGGAAGCGCTCGCGCGCGTCGCCGCGGCGCTGAACGTAAGCCGCGAGGTGGAAATCCCTGAAGCCGAACGCGCTCGTTCCGCCGCCTATGTGATTACCGCCAGCGAAGGCGCGGCGCTGCATCTCGAACGGCTACGCACGCGCGCGCGCGACTTCGATCCCGCCGTGCGCGATCGCCTGATCGCGGGCGCGATGGTGCCGGCCTCGCTCGTCGTCAAGGCGCAGAAATTCCGCCGCTGGTATCGCGCGCAAGTGCTGAAGCTATTCGATGGCGTCGATGCCATACTCGCGCCCGCGAGCCCCTGCACCGCGCCGAAGATCGGCCAGCAGACCTTCGTGATCGACGGCGTCGAAATGCCGGTCCGGCCGAACCTCGGCCTCTATACCCAGCCGATTTCCTTCATCGGCCTGCCGGTGGCGGCGGTGCCCGTGCCGCTCAAACCGCTGCCGATCGGGGTGCAGATCATCGCCGCACCCTGGCGCGAGGATATCGCGCTCCGCATCGCTTATGCGCTGGAATCGATGGGTGTTGCCTCGGCGCCGCGCCCGGCGCTCTGAGGGGAGGCGACCGTCTCGGTATCCTGGTCGCGGGCTTGTGACCAATATTGCTCAGTCAATGGATGAGGCGAAGATTAATATCTACGGTTGCGGAACATTCTTAGCCCTTGGGGGTTTGCCAACGAGCCTGACAAGCTCAATGGGAGGTTTTTTCATGAAATCAAAGATTCTGCGTTCTGCTTTGACCGTGCTTGCCTGCTCGGCGGCGCTTGTTCTCGCGTCCCCGTCCTTTGCCGAAACCGTCAAGATGAAGGCCGAATTGAAGAGTGCGAGCGAAGTCCCGCCGACCACCAGCAAGGGCACCGGGTCTGTGGCGGCGACCTACGACACCGCCAGCAAGAAGCTGTCCTGGAAAGGCAGCTACAAGGATCTATCCGGTCCCGCGACCATGGCCCACTTCCATTCCGGCGAGGCCGGAAAAAACGGCCCCGTCGTGGTCCCGATCTCGCCGAGCGCGAGCCCCTTCGAAGGCTCGGCGACCCTCACCGATGCCCAGGCCGCCGAACTGACGGGCGGCAAGTGGTACGTCAACGTTCATACCGATGCCAACAAGGGCGGTGAAATTCGCGGCCAGGTGACGAAGTAACGCCGCCGTTCAATAAACCGCGACAGAATAGGAAACTCGCTGGCGGAAGCCAGCGAGTTTTCTTTACCCTCAACCAGACTTGCCCGCCTTCATTTCATCGCCGCGATGTAGTCAAACGAGGCAATCCGCTTGCGGCAAGACAACGCAAGTCATGACACGTAATCGTGCAACCTTTCGGCTTGCGTCGCACTTATAATAGACTGACTACCTTCCTCGGCGCAGCGCTTCGTGAGGCGCGCAAATGAACCTATCCTCTTGGTCCTC
>JBGPVT010000077.1:0-8521 GCA_041491825.1 Xanthobacteraceae bacterium
ACCGCGATCATCCGGCGCCTGCTCCAGTGATCGCCGAGCCAGCCCGCCGGTAGCGAGAACAATCCGAAGGCGACGAAGCAGGCGGTCGAAAGCCCGATCAACTCACCATAGGGGCGATTGAGCTCGCTCTCGAGCCCGAGCACGACCGTCGGAAAGATCAACAGCACGTAGTGATCGATGAAGTGCGCGATGTTGACGAAGCCGAGCTTGCGGCGCGCGTCGTTCATTGTTCGATCCTTTTCGCCGTTCGATTATAGCTCAAGCGGCATCAAGTCACGCTTAATGAGCGATTGTCGGACACAACCCTTAATCCAAGGCCGAAGGCTTGTACAAGCCCGCACCACGAAGCTTTGCGGGCGCAAAGCCCGCTAGTTTCGCTGGCGCAGTAAGGCGAGCGCCTCCGGCGTGTCGACGTCGACGAAAACCGCTTCGTCCTCGGCCGGCACCTCGACCACGGCGTCGGCGTAAAGGCCGATCAGGTGGCGCGCGCCGACGTCGCCCTCTAACCGGGCGAGATCGTCGAACAGCCGGCGCGACCAGACCACCGGATTGCCGCGCTTGCCGTTGCGCGTGGGAACGGCGATTAGCGCGCCGCGAACGGGATCGATCGCGGCCGCAAGTCGGTCGATCAGCGCGCCCGATACTTCCGGCATGTCGCCGAGCACCACCGCCACGGCGTCGATCTCGGGTGAAAGCGCCGCGAGACCCGCCCGCAGCGACGTCGAGAGGCCCTCGGCGAAGCGCGGATTTTGAACGAGCGAAACCTCGAGCCCCTTCAGCGCGCCGGCGACCCGCTCGCCCTGATGGCCGGTCACCACGATCACCGGCCGCGCTTTCGAGGCGAGTGCCGCTTCCGCCGCGTGGCGCACGATCGGCTTCTGCTTGAACTCGGCCAGCAGCTTGTTTTCCGGCCCCATGCGCGTGCCGCGACCGGCGGCGAGTACGATGGCCGCGACGCGCAACGCCTGCGCCGGCTGCGGCGGGGCCTCGCGCGGCTGCGGCCGCGTCACGATCTCCATCAAGAGACCGCCAACGCCCAGCGCGGTGACGTCCTCGCGCGTCACCGGCAGACCCGCGACCAGGCGCGCGAGCAACCAGTCGAAGCCGTTTTCCTTCGGGCTGCGGGCGCAACCGGGCGCGCCGATCACCGGAACCGCGCCGAGGGCGCCGATCAGCATCAGGTTGCCGGGATCGACCGGCATGCCGAAATGCTCGATGCGCCCGCCCGCTTCCTCGATCGCGGCCGGGATCACGTCGCGCCGGTCGGCAATCGCCGAGGCGCCGAAGACGATCACGAGGTCGGCATGCTCCGCGAGCGCGCGCTTGATCGATTGGCTCAATGATTTCGTCTCGTGCGGCACCCGCTCGTCGGACAAGATGGCGGCGCCCATCGGCGCCAGCCGCGCCGCCGTCACGCGCACGGTTTTCTCGATCACCTTTTCGGCAAGCCCCGGCAGCCGGGTGGATACGAGCGCGACGCGCTTCAATTTGAACGGCGCCACGGAAAGCAGCGGCTTGGCGGCGGCGAGCGCCTTGCGCTGCACCTCGCCCGCGACCGCGAAGGGGATGATCTTGATCGTCCCCACCATCTCGCCTTCGCGTACGGGGCGGTAAGCGGGAAGGGTCGCGAAGGTCACCGCCTCGTCGACGCGGTTGAGCCGCTCGACGCCTTCGCGCTCGACGAGAAGGACGCCCGCGCTCTCGGCATGCAGGTTGGATCGGCCGGTGAAAGCGACCTCGACCGCGATCCCCTTTCCCGCCACCGCACGGGCCAGCGCCGCGGCCGCTTCGTCTTCCGCAACGTCGCCAGGCTCGAGCCGCGCCACGACGACCTCGGCGATTCCGGCCGCGCGCATGGCCGCAATGTCGGCTTCGGAAATTAACGTACCCTTGCGCACGACCTTCGCGCCCGCCCGCACCGAATGCGCTGCGATCGCGCCCTCTGCCTCGGCGAGCGCAACCGGACCGAATTTCACGGCTTTGCCTCCGGCCCGCGGCGGAGGCGAAGCGTGATTTCGGCGAGGATCGCGACCGCGATTTCCGCCGGGCTCGCCGCCCCGATCGACAGGCCGATCGGCGCATGGATGCGCGCGATCGCGTCGTCGCCGAGCCCGCGCGCGCGCAGATGCTCGACCCTCCGCGCATGCGTCTTCTTCGATCCGAGCGCGCCGACATAGAAGCAGCCGGCCCTGAGTGCTGCCTCCAGCGCCGGCTCGTCGATCTTCGGATCATGCGTCAGCGCGACGAAGGCGGTCCAATGGTCGAGGCCGATTTTCGGCAAGGCCTGATCCGGCCACTCCGCCAACAGCGGCACGTCGGGAAAGCGCTCGGGCGTCGCGAAGGCCGTGCGCGGATCGATGATCGTTACGTCATAGGCGAGGAGGCGGGCCATCGGCGCCAGCGCCTGGCTGATGTGCACGGCGCCGGTGACGACCATGCGCGGCGGCGGCAAGTGCAACTCTAAAAAGTAGCGCCCGCCCTCCGCCTCGGCGATTCCGCTTTTTCCCGAGCGGATCTGCGCTTTCAGGATCGCCGCGAGCGGATCCTTGTCGATTTCCTGCTCGCGCACGAGCCGCTGCGCCCCGCCGGCGAGTTCGGTGACGATGACGGCCGCGCCGCGCCGGGCGCGTTCGGCATTCAGGGCGGCGATGAGATCGAGACGCATTCGAAATTTTCGCGGGCCGCTATTCCACCTTCTCGACATAGACCCGGATCGTGCCGCCGCAGGAAAGGCCCGCCTTCCACGCGGTTTCGTCGGCGACGCCGAATTCGAGAAGCTTGGGCTTTCCGTCCGCAATGACCGCGGCCGCCTCCGCGATCACCTCTCCCTCGACGCAGCCGCCGGAGACCGAGCCGAGGAAGTTGTCGTGTTCGTCGATCACGAGGTGACTGCCGACCGGACGCGGCGCCGAGCCCCAGGTCTCGACCACGGTGGCGAGCGCGACGCCGCGGCCTTCGCGACGCCAGCGCTCGGCCATCGTCAACACGTCATCGCTCGCTTTGGTTTTCGTCATGATCCGCTCCCGCATCGTCCTATTCGCCTAGCGCCTTCGCGAAGTTCGCGAAGAAGCGATCGGCGGTCTTTTTCGCGGTTCCCGCGAGCAAGCGCTGGCCGAGCTGCGCGATCTTGCCGCCGACCGTGGCCTCGGCCGTATAGACGAGCTTGGTGCCTTCGGGCGTATCGGAGAGTGTCACGGCTGCATTGCCCTTGGCAAAACCCGCGACGCCGCCCTCGCCTTCGCCCACGATCTTGTAGCTCTCCGGCGGCACCAGATCCTCGAGCTTCACCCGGCCCTTGAAGCGCGCCTTGACCGGCCCCACTTCGAGGCGCGCCACCGCCGCGAATTCGGTATCGGAAAGCTTCTCCAGCGACTCGCATCCCGGAATGCTGCGCTTGAGCATGTCGGGATCGTTCAGCGCCTTCCAGACCTCCTTGCGGGGAAGCGGCAGCATGTATTCTCCGGTCATATTGAGGGCCATGAATTCCTCTCTTCGGCCTAAGATAGCGATCCACGCCCGCCGTTGCACCCCCGGACTTCCGGTGTCGGGCACCGCAGCGTAAAGTCCCGCTCCCTTCCATCGTCTCCCCATGACCGAGACCGAATTGGCCGCATCCCCGCTTCTCACGCCGCTGTTCGCGACGGCCGCAATGCGTGCGCTGCATGCGGATCGTGCCGTGATCGGGCGCATGCTCGACTTCGAGGCGGCACTCGCGCGCGCGGAAGCCGCCGAAGGCGTCATCCCGCGCGCGGCCGTGCCCGCGATCAAATCCGCCTGCAATCCCGCCCGCTTCGACGCGGCAGCACTCGGAAAAGCGGCGGCGCTCGCCGGCAATCCTGCGATCCCCCTCGTCAAGGCGCTCACCGCCGAGGTCGCGAGGCGAAATCGCGACGCCGCGCGCTACGTCCATTGGGGTGCCACGAGCCAGGATGTCATCGACACCGCGGCGGTCATCGCGATGAGAGAGAGCGTGGAGCTTCTCGACCGCGATCTCGCGCGCGCGATCAAAGCCTTCGCCCGCCTCGCGCGAAAGCATCGCAAGACGCCGCTCGCCGCGCGTACGTGGCTGCAACAGGCGCTTCCCACCACCTTCGGGCTGAAGCTTGCGCGGTGGGCAGCACTCGTCGCGCGCGCGCGCGAAAATCTACACGAGGCCGCGACGAAGGCCGCCGTCCTTCAATTCGGCGGCGCCGCCGGCACCCTCGCCGCCCTCGGGAAAAAAGGCCAGAGGGTCGCGAAGCGTCTCGCCGAAGATCTCGGCCTTCTGCTCGATGCGCCCTGGCACGCGGAACGCGACCGCATCGCGGGCGTAGCAAGCGCCGCCGGCATTCTGATCGGTGCTGCCGGAAAGATCGCGCGCGACGTCTCGCTCCTGATGCAGACCGAAATCGGCGAGGTGTTCGAGCCCGCGGGCAAAGGCCGCGGCGGCTCATCGACGATGCCGCATAAGCGCAATCCGGTCGCCTGCGCGCAGATTCTCGCGGCCGCGAATCTGGCGCCAGGCCTCGTTTCGAGCTTCCTGTCCGGCATGGCGCAGGAGCATGAACGCGCGCTCGGCGGTTGGCAGGCCGAATGGATCGCGATCCCGCAACTCTTTCTCCTCGCCTCCGGCGTCGCTTCGCGCCTCGTAGAAATCGCGGAAGGAATGGAAATCGACGCAGCAAAGATGCGCAAGAACCTCGATGCGACCGACGGCCTGATCATGGGTGAAGCGGTGCAGATGGCGCTGGGTGCTGCACTCGGCCGGCTGCAGGCGCACGATCTGCTGGAGGCCGCGAGCAAGCGCGCGGCGAAGGATCGCCGGCCGTTGATCGAAGTGCTCTCCCGCATGCCCGAAGTCACCAAGATCCTGCCGCGAGAAAAACTCGCGCGGCTCTTCGACCCGCTTTCCTATCTCGGCAGCGCCGAGCCATTTCTCGAGCGTGCGCTCGCGAGCGTGGAAAAATCCCTCAAGCATTCATCGACGAAAGCCAGAAGGAAACGCTGATGTCGACCATCGATGCCGACGGTTGCCCGATCCATGTGGAGATCGAGGGCCCCGACAAGGCGCCCGCGCTCCTGTTTTCGAATTCGCTCGGGACCAACCTGCATCTGTGGGACGAGCAGGCCAAGCACCTCTGCAAGAAATTCCGCGTCGTGCGCTACGACCAGCGCGGACACGGCAAGTCCGGCATACCGAAGACGCCCTATACGCTTGAGCGGCTCGGCAAGGACGTGATCGCCATCCTCGACGGCCTCAAGATCGAGCGCGCGCATTTTTGCGGCCTCTCCATGGGCGGCTTTACCGGCATGTGGCTCGGCCGGCTCGCGCCGAAGCGCATCGGCAAACTCGTCCTCAGCAATACGGCCGCCAAGATCGGCGATCCCGTTATTTGGAACGGTCGCATCCAGACCGTGTTGGGAAAAGGCATGGGGGCGGTGGTCGACGGCGTGCTGGAGCGCTGGTTCACCAAGGCGTTCCGCGAAAAAGCAGCGCCGACGGTCGACGGCATTCGCGCGATGCTGCTCGCGACCGCGCCGCACGGCTATGCCGGCTGTTGCGCCGCGATCCGCGACATGGACCAGCGCTGGGACATCGGCGCGATCGGCCTGCCCACTCTCATCATCGCCGGCACGCACGATCCCGCGACCACCATGAAAGATGCGGAGCTGATTGCGAGCCGGATTGCGGGCTCGAAGCTCGTAAAGCTGGATGCAGCGCATCTTTCGAACATCGAACAAAGCAAACAATACATCGATACGATCGAAAAATTCCTCGGCTAGGAGCGCAACCCATGGACGATCAAGAACGCTTTGCTGCCGGCATGAAAAAGCGCCGCAAGGTCCTGGGTGATGCCTGGGTCGAGCGTTCGATCACGCGCCGGAACGACTTCAACGCCGACTTCCTCGATCTTCTCACCCGCTATTGCTGGGGCGACGTGTGGACGCGCCCGCATTTCGACGAGCGCACGCGGCGCATCATCGTGATCGCCACCATGATCGCGCTCGGCCGCTGGGAGGAATTCCGCCTGCACATGCGCGCGGCAATCGTCGAGGGAAAATTCTCCAAGGAAGACATCAAGGAGATCATCCTGCAGCAGGCGATCTATTGCGGGGTTCCCGCCGCCAATAGCGCGATGAAGGAAGCCGGAGAGGTTCTCGAGGAAATCGGAAAGAGCAAGGCCTAGAGCACTATCGCTTTAAGTTGAATTAGTGCGCGTCCCTAACATTTTGCTGGAGCATGATCTTTTCCGAAAACCGGTTCCCACTTTTCGGGATCATGCTCTAGGCGCTCATCCACCGCCGCGCCGTCCGCTCGATCGACTGCACGCGGCCGCTCTCGCCGGCATGCCCGCGCGAACGGAAGGCTTGCGGCGTGTTGCCGGTTTGCTTGCGGAAAAAACGCGCGAAGTGCGAAGGATCGGCGAAGGCAAGGTCGTAGGCGATCTCGCCGATCGAAAGATTGGTGAAGATGAGCTGGCGCTTCGCTTCCGTCAGCACGCGCTGGCGGATCAGGTGGCCGGCGGTAACTCCTGCGGCACGCTTCACGTGATCATTGAGACGGTCGGGCGTCATCGCGAGTTTTGCCGCGTAGAAAGCGATGTGGCGCTCGCGCCGGAAATGATCCTCGATCAGGCGGCGCAAGGCCTCGACGGTGGGATCGGCAACCGCGAGCGTCACCGTACCCGTGCGGGCGCGGCTTGCCGCGAGCCGCGCCACCTCGACCGCGATCAGGGCGATATAGGAGCGCATCGCGATCCGGTGACCCTCGCGGGCAAGGAAATGCTCCTCGTGCAAATTTCGGCAGAGCGCCACGAGCCGCTTCGTTTCGCCGTCGTTGGCGAGTGGCACCACCGGGTCCGACGCCAGCGTCTTCAGACGTTCGAGCGCCGCGGCCGAGCGCTCGCCGATCGCTTCGGCGACATCCTCGGTGAAGGTGACGACCCACCCCTCGCTCACCTCGGGAAGAAATCGAAAGCCGTGCGCCACGGTGGGCGGCACCAGGATCGCGGAAGGAGCCTTGAAGGGTATCGTTGCCGTCTCGAAGGACATTTCGCCGCCGCCGCGCTCGATCACGAAAATCTGGAACAGATTGCGGTGCCGGTGCACCTGGATGGTCCAGTTGTGAACCGAGGAGCGCGACGACAGCGTCTCGACATGGACGAAATCGAACGCCTGGTCGTCCGGCGGATCGCCGTAAAGATGAAAGAGCGGAAGGGCCGTGTCCGGCTTCATGGGGCGAAGCATAGGCGAGCCGGGAGCCAGCGCAAGTCGTGGGCGACGGCGGCGACGAACGTCGGCCCGGCTTGCTTCCGCTTACTCGATCGTGATGCCACTTGCCTTAATGGGACCCGCCCATTTCTCGATTTCGCTCTTCACGAATTGGCCGAGATATTCCGGCGTCGCGCGCTCGTCGGATACGACTTGCACGCCAAGGCCTCCCAGCCGGTCGCGCACCGCCGGCGTATTCATCGACTGCACGATCGCGCTGTTGAGCTTCTTCACGATCGCGGCGGGCGTGCCCTTCGGCAGGAAAATCGCGCTCCAAGAATAGGCCTCCAGGCCCTTGGTGCCCTGCTCGAGCCCGGTCGGCACGTTGGGAAGCGCCGGCGAGCGCTCCTTCGTCATGATGGCGATCGCCTTGACGGTGCCGCCTTCGATTTGCGGCTTCGCTGTGTTGACGAAATCGCAAATGAAATCGATGCGTCCGCCCAAGAGGTCCTGCATCGCCGGGCCCGTGCCGCGATAGGGGATGTGGGTGATGTCGGTGCCGATCGCGGAATTCGCCACCACGCAAGCAAGGTGCGTGGCCGAGCCCGCGCCGGCCGAGCCATAGGACATTTTCGCCTGATTGACCTTGGCATAGGCGATGAACTCTTTCAGGTTATTGGCCGGCAGGTCCTTCCGCGCGATCAGCACGATCGGCGTTTCGGCGATCAAGGCTACCGGCGCAAAGTCGGTCGCGGCGTTATAGGCGGGGTGCTTATAGAGCGTCTGGTTCTGGGCATGCGTGCCGACGCTTCCCTGCACGAACTGATAGCCGTCGGGCTCGGCCTTGGCCACACGATCGGAGCCGGTCATGCCGCCCGCACCGGCGACGTTATCGACGATCACCTGCTGCCCGAGAATTTCGGACATGCGCTGCGCCACGATGCGGCCGATGCCATCTTGCGGGCCGCCGGCGGCGAATGGGATCACCATCGTGACCGACCGCGTCGGCCATTCTTGCGCCTGGGCCGCTCCCGCGAACGCCAAGAGGCCCGCAACCGCAACACGGATCGCCGTTTTCGACATTCTTTCCTCCTCCGGAACGGCGACTTTCTCGCTTCCCCGGCGCGGCCGGTCAAGCCCGGCTTTTAGGCGGAAGCCCATTTGTCGGGGTCCCGGAGCCGTGTAAACCTAAGCGCGGCGAGGCGATGAAACTCGCGCGCGGGGAAATTCAGGGGCACGCGCATGGAATATTTTCTGCAGCAGCTCATCAACGGGGTCGCGCTCGGCTCGATCTACGGCCTCGTCGCCATCGGCTATACGATGGTCTACG
>JBGPVT010000078.1:0-8513 GCA_041491825.1 Xanthobacteraceae bacterium
CGCCAGCCGGTCATGGCGTAGGTCTTCGACCAGCCGTTCAAGAGGATCAGCCGGTCGCGGATCGACGGGTAGGAGAGCAGGCAAACGTGCTGCTCGCCGTCATAGAGCATGTGATCGTAAATCTCGTCGGACATCACGGCGACGTTCGGATATTTCTCCAGCCCCACGACCAGCTTGTCGACTTCGCTCTTCGGCGTGACGCCGCCGGTCGGGTTGGCGGGCGAATTCAGGATCAGAAGCCGCGTCTTCGGCGTGATCAGCCTCAGCGTTTCCTCGGCCGAGAACGCGAAGCCGTTTTCCTCGCGCACCGGCACCGGAATGGGCTTGGCGCCGGTGAACTCGATCATCGATCGATAGATCGGAAAGCCGGGATCGGGATAGAGAATGTCGGCGCCGGGCTCGCCGAACATCATGATCGACATGAACATCGTGGGCTTGCCGCCCGGCATGATCATCACTTCGTCGGGCGATACATTCACCTTGAAGCGCTTGTGCAGGTCGGCGGCCACGGCTTCCCGCAGGGGCTTGATGCCGACCGCGGGGGTATAGCCGTGATGACCGTCCTTCAGCGCCTTGATCGCGGCCTCGACGATGTGCTTCGGCGTCGAAAAATCCGGCTGACCGATGCCGAGATTGATGATGTCGCGCCCCTTGGCCGCGAGCTCGGTCGCGCGCGCCAGCACGGCGAAGGCGTTTTCCTCGCCGATGCGGTCGAAGGCCGGCACGGTCTGCATGGCGTATTCCCCGGTTGTTCCGCCCGTTGATTTCGCGGGGACTTTAGGCGCATGAATTGGCCCAAAGCAAATCTCCCGGGAGGAGACGATGGCCGACACAAGCGCGAAAGTCGCGAAGCGCCGCCTGCGCTCGCAATTGTGGTTCGACAATCCCGAAAATCCGGGCATGACGGCGCTGTATCTCGAGCGCTACCTGAATTTCGGGCTGACGCGCGAGGAATTGCAGTCGGGCAAACCCATCATCGGCATCGCGCAGACGGGCTCGGATCTTTCGCCCTGCAACCGGCACCATCTGCAGCTCGCGGACCGCGTTCGCGAGGGCATCCGCGCCGCCGGCGGCATCGCCTTTGAGTTTCCGGTGCATCCGATCCAGGAGACGGGCAAGCGGCCGACCGCGGCGCTCGACCGCAACCTCGCCTATCTCGGCCTCGTCGAGGTGCTTTTCGGCTATCCGCTCGACGGCGTGGTGCTGACCACGGGCTGCGACAAGACGACGCCCGCCTGCATCATGGCGGCGGCGACGGTGAACCTGCCCGCCATCGTCCTCTCCGGCGGGCCGATGCTGAACGGCTGGCGGAAGGGCGAGCGCATGGGCTCCGGCACCGCCGTGTGGAAGGCGCGTGAGGAGCTCGCCGCCGGCAAGATCGATTACGACGGGTTCGTGGATATCATCGTCTCATCGGCGCCGTCGGCCGGGCATTGCAACACCATGGGCACGGCCTCGACCATGAATGCGCTCGCGGAAGCGCTCGGCATGTCGCTGCCGGGCTGTGCCGCGATCCCGGCGCCCTATCGCGAGCGCGGGCAGATCGCCTATGCGACGGGGCTCCGCGCGGTCGAGATGGTGCACGAAGACCTGAAGCCTTCCGATATTCTCACCCGCGAGGCGTTCGAGAACACGATCGTGGTGAATTCCGCGATCGGCGGCTCGACCAATGCGCCGATCCACATCAACGCGATTGCCCGCCATATCGGCGTGCCGCTCTCGATCGGGGACTGGCAGCGGGTCGGCCATAAAATTCCGCTCTTGGTCAACATGCAACCGGCCGGAAAATATCTCGGCGAGGAATTCCACCGCGCCGGCGGCGTGCCGGCGGTGGTGGCCGAACTGATCGAGGCCGGAAAGATTCACGAGGGCGCGCGCACCGTGAACGGCAAGACGATGGGCGAAAATTGCCGGGGAAAACGCTCATGGGACCGCGACGTGATCCGCACCTATGACGCGCCCCTGGTGAAGGAGGCGGGCTTCATCGTGCTGCACGGCAATCTCTTCGACAGCGCGGTGATGAAGACGAGCGTGATCTCGCAGGAGTTCCGCGACCGTTATCTGTCGAATCCCAAGGATCCGGAGGCGTTCGAAGGCCGCGCCATCGTGTTCGACGGGCCGGAGGATTATCACCGCCGCATCGACGATCCGTCGCTGAAGATCGACGAGAACTGCATGCTGTTCATTCGTGGTACCGGACCGATCGGCTATCCGGGCGGCGCCGAGGTGGTTAACATGCAGCCGCCGGCGGCACTCATCCAGCGCGGGATCAAATCGCTGCCCTGCATCGGCGACGGGCGGCAATCGGGCACGTCGGGATCGCCGTCGATCCTGAACGCGGTGCCGGAAGCCGCGGCCGGCGGCGGGCTCGCGCTGTTGAAGACGGGCGACCGCGTGCGCATCGACCTGAAAAAAGGCGAGGCCAATATTCTGATCTCGCCCGCCGAACTCGCCGAGCGGCGCGCGGCGCTGGAGAAGGCGGGCGGCTACAAGGCGCCCGCGAGCCAGACGCCGTGGCAGGAAATCCAGCGCGGCATGGTCGAGCAGTTCGACGAGGGCATGGTGTTGAAGCCCGCAATCAAATATCAGCGCGTGGCGCAGACGGGCGGCGTGCCGCGCGATAATCACTAAAAATCTCACCTCTCCCTATGGGGGAGAGGTCGGCTCGCGCCAGCGAGCCGGGTGAGGGGGTTGGAGCGTCGGGGATTTTACTGAAGGATCGATCCCCCTCACCCCAACCCTCTCCCCAGCCGAAGTCGGATTTATCCGACTTCGGCCAGTGTAAAATACCGAACTCGGGTAAACCCGAGTTCGGGTGGGGAGAGGGAGTGAATTGAATGCCGACCGTCGCCGAAAAGCGTAAAGCCTTTCACGCGCTGCATGCGAGCGGCTGCTTCGTCATCCCGAATCCCTGGGACATCGGCAGCGCGCGCTGGCTGCAAGGTCTCGGCTTCAAGGCGCTCGCGAGCACCTCGTCGGGCTACGCTTGGTCGCAAGGATTCCCCGACAATCATGTGACGCGCGAGATGGTGCTTTCGCATTTGCGGGCGCTGGTGGAGGCGACCGACGTGCCGGTCAACGCCGACTTCGAGGGCGGCTTCGCGCCGGATCCCGCGGGCGTCACGGAGAGCGTGAAGCTCGCGGTCGCGACCGGCGTTGCCGGGCTTTCGATCGAGGATTCCACCGGCGACAAGGATAAGCCGCTTTACGATCTCGACGCCGCGACCGCCCGCATGCGCGCGGCGCGCGCCGCCATCGACAAGGCGAGCGGCGACACGTTGCTCGTCGGCCGCGCCGAGTGCTTCCTCGTCGGACGGCCCGACCTCGACGAAGTGATTGCGCGTCTCAAGGCCTATGCGAATGCGGGCGCGGATTGTTTGTATTCGCCGGGGATCAGCAAGCCCGAGCAGATTTCGGCGGTGGTAAAGGCGGTGGCGCCGAAGCCGGTCAATCTCTTGATCGGCGGCCCCATGGGGATTTCGGTGAAGGACGCCGCCGCCCTCGGCGTGCGGCGGATCAGCGTCGGCGGCGCGCTCGCGCGCTCGGCCTGGGGCGGCTTTATCCGGATGGCGAAACAGATCGCCGAGGAAGGCCGCTTCGACGGTTTCGCCGAGGCCGCCTCCGGCGGCGAACTCAACAAGTTCTTCTCCAAGGACCGGAAGCAGCGGGGCGGCTAACGTGAATCGCGCGCTCACACCGAAATCCGCCGAACCGCCGGTCGGCCCCGTCGTCGATGCGGCGCCCGCGCAAAGACCCGGCGCGGTCGCGCTCGAAGGCCGTTTCGGGCGGATCGAGAAGCTCGACCCCGCGCGGCACGCGAGCGATTTGTGGCGGGCGTTCGGCGCCGACGAGCGGCTCTGGACCTACATGTTCTACGGGCCGTTCCCGGACGCGGGCAGCTTCTCGATCTTTCTGGGAAAAATCGCGACGCTGGAGGAGCAGGTTTATTATGCGATCGTCGATCGCGACGGCCGGGCGGCCGGTTGGGCGGCGTTGATGGAAATCCGGCCGCAGGCGCGGGTGATCGAGGTCGGCAGCATCGTTTACGGCCCGGCGCTGCAACGCACGGCGCTCGCCACCGAAGCGCAGTATTTGCTCGCGCGCTATGCGTTCGAGACGCTCGGCTACCGCCGCTACGAATGGAAATGCGATGCGCTGAACGCGCCTTCGCGCCGCGCGGCACTCCGGCTCGGCTTCGCCTTCGAAGGAATTTCCCGTCAGCACATGATCATCAAGGGCAGAAGCCGCGACACGGCGTGGTTCGCGATGCTCGATTCCGAATGGCCGCGCGCGAAGGCGGCGTTCGAGCGCTGGCTTCAGCCTGAAAATTTCGACGGCGGGCGGCAGCGGCGCCCGCTCGAAGCCATCCGCAACTCGTTATAGGAAACAAAACCGTGACCGATCGTCTGAAGGGAAAAACCTGCCTCGTTACCGCCGCCGGCCAGGGAATCGGGCGGGCGATCGCGGAAGCCTTCGTGCGCGAAGGCGGCAAGGTTGTCGCGACCGATCTCGATGCCGCCAAGGTGAAGGATCTGAAGGGCGCCGAGGGCCAGAAGCTCGACGTGCGGAATACCGCCGAGGTTGAAAAGCTCGCCGCCGGCATCGGCCCGATCGACGTGCTCGCGAACTGCGCGGGCTACGTGCACCATGGTTCCGTGCTCGAATGCTCGGAGGCCGACTGGAACTTCTCCTTCGATCTCAACGTGAAATCCATGCACCGCACGATCCGCGCCTTTTTGCCCGGCATGATCGAAAAGGGCGGCGGCTCGATCATCAATATTTCCTCGATCGCCTCTTCCGTGAGCGGCCTGCCGCTCCGCTACGTCTACGGCGCGAGCAAGGCCGCCGTGATCGGCCTCACCAAGTCGGTCGCCGCCGATTTCATCAAAAAGGGCATCCGCGCCAACGCCATCTGTCCGGGCACGGTGCAATCGCCCTCGCTCGACGAGCGCATCGCGACGCTCGCGAAGAACAGCGGACAAACGGAGGCCAAAATCCGCCAGGCCTTCATCGACCGCCAGCCGATGGGCCGCCTCGGCACCGCCGAGGAGATCGCGCTGCTCGCGGTTTATCTCGCCTCCGACGAATCGAAATTCACCACCGGCGCGATCCATTTGATCGACGGCGGATTCGCGATCTGACGAAAGAGGAGAGGCCCATGCATATTCTCGTCATCGGCGGCGCCGGCATGATCGGGCGAAAGCTCGCGGAGCGGCTTCTTCGCGAGAAGAAGCTCGGCGGCAAGGCGATCTCGAAGCTCTCGCTGCAAGACGTCGTGCCGCCGCAGGAGCCGCGCGAAAAGCCGTTCGAAGTCGCGACGCGCACGGGCGATCTTTCGGTGCCGGGCGAGGCGGCGGCGCTCGTCGCCGACAATCCCGACGTGATCTTCCATCTCGCGGCGATCGTCTCGGGCGAGGCGGAGACCGATTTCGAAAAGGGCTATCGCATCAATCTCGACGGCACCCGTTTTCTGTTCGACGCGATCCGCGCGCGCGCCTATCTGCCGCGGCTCGTGTTCACGAGTTCGGCCGCCGTCTATGGCGCGCCGTTCGACGGCGCGATTCGCGACGACTTTCACCTGACGCCGCTCACCTCCTACGGCACGCAGAAGGCGATCGGCGAATTGCTACTCGCCGACTATACGCGGCGCGGTTTCTTCGACGGTATCGGGCTCAGGCTGCCGACGATTTGCGTGCGGCCGGGCAAGCCGAACAAGGCGGCCTCGGGCTTTTTCTCCGGCATCATCCGCGAGCCGCTCGCGGGCGAGGAGGCGATCCTGCCGGTGCCGGATACGGTGCGCCACGGCCACGCGAGCCCGCGCGCGGCGGTGGGATTTCTCCTCCATGCCGCGACGCTCGACGCCTCCAAGGTCGGCCCGCGCCGCAGCCTCGCCATGCCCTCGGTTTCGGTCACGGTTGCCGAGCAGATCGAGGCGCTGAAACGCGTGGCGGGAGCGAAAGTCGCCGCCCGCATCAAGCGCAAGCCCGATCCCCTGGTCGAGCGCATTGTGTCCGGCTGGCCGCAGGCAATCGAAGCCAAGCGCGCGCGCGAACTCGGCTTTCGTTCGGAAGCGAGTTTCGACGAAATCATCAAGGTGCACATCGAGGACGAGCTCGGCGGCAAGATCGCGGCCTGACGGCGAATGCGATTTCCCGTTCCGCTCATTCCGGCGACGCTCAAGCGCCGCTACAAGCGATTTCTCGCCGACGTGGTGCTCCCGGACGGCGTTGAGGTGACCGTCCACGTCGCCAATCCCGGCTCGATGCTGGGCTTGATGAATCCGGGGGCGCGCGTGTGGCTTTCCAAATCGGACAATCCGAAACGCAAGCTCGCCCACAGCTGGGAACTGGTGGAAGCCGATTTCGGCGGTGGAGCGGAGCTGGTAGGCGTCAACACAGCGTACCCCAATTCTCTTGTGGCTGAGGCGCTCGCTGAGGGGCGGGTGCCGGGCTTGACCGGTTACGCGCGCCATCGCCGCGAAGTCCGCTACGGCAAGGCGAGCCGCGTGGATTTTCTGCTGGAAGCCGACGGAAAGCCGCCTTGCTACCTCGAAGTGAAGAACGTCCACATGATGCGCAAGGCAGGCCGCGCCGAGTTCCCCGACGCGGTTACCGCCCGCGGGGCACGGCATCTCGACGAGCTTGCCGCCGAGGCCGGCAAGGGCTCGCGCGCGGTCATGCTCTTTCTCGTGCAGATCGGCTCGGCCGAGGGGGTCGCGCTCGCGCGCGACATTGACCCCGCCTATGGCAAGGCCTTCGATCGGGCGATGGCCGCGGGCGTCGAGGCCACCGCGCTCCGGTGCAAGATTTTGACCGAAGGCATCGAAATCGTTGCGCCAATCCCGGTGCTGGGCTGATCCTTGCGCGGCTCGTTCGATCCCCTACATTCGGGGCTGGGAGCCCCATGATGAGTTATGTCGAAGCCGCCAGCGCCCCCTTGCGCAAGACCGGGCAGATCAAGCTGTACGGGCCGGAGGGATTCGCCGGCATGCGCCGGGCGGGCGGGCTCGTTGCCGAGGTGCTCGACCTCCTGGTCGACGAGGTGAGGCCGGGCGTCGCCACCGAAAAGCTCGACAAGCTCGTATTCGAATTCGCCCGCGACCACGGCGCGCTGCCGGCGACGCTGATGTATCGCGGCTACGGCAAGTCGATCTGCACCTCGATCAACCACGTGGTCTGTCACGGCATTCCCAACGACAAGCCTTTGCGCGAGGGCGACATCGTCAATGTCGATGTGACGCTCGTGCTCGACGGCTGGCACGGCGACTCGAGCCGCATGTATCCGGTGGGCGAGCTGCCGCGCCGCGCCGAGCGTCTCGTCGAGGTCACCTACGAGGCGATGATGGCCGGTATCGCCGCGATCCGTCCCGGCGGAATGATCGGCGACATCGGTGCCGCCATCCAGTCCGTGGTCGAGCCGAACCACATGAGCGTGGTGCGCGATTTCTGCGGCCACGGCGTCGGGCGCCTCTTTCACGACGAGCCGAACGTCGTGCACATCGGCCGCAAGGGCGAGGGCGCGGTGCTCAGGCCCGGCATGTTCTTCACCGTCGAGCCGATGATCAATCTCGGCCGTCCGCACGTGAAGGTGCTTTCCGACGGCTGGACGGCGGTGACGCGCGATCGCTCGCTCTCGGCGCAGTTCGAGCACTCGATCGGCGTCACGGAAACGGGCGTCGAAATTTTCACGCTCTCGCCGAAAGGCCTGCACAAGCCGCCTTACCGCGCCTGAGGCAGAGGCCCATGGGCGGCAAAGAAGACGATAGCCTCGAAGAAGCACCGCATTATCACGGCCATCGCGACCGCCTGCGTACGCGCTTTCGGGAAGGCGGGCAGGCCGCGCTTGCCGACTACGAACTCCTGGAACTCGTGCTCTTCCGCGCGCTGCCGCGGCGGGACGTGAAGCCGCTCGCGAAGAGCCTGATCGAAAAATTCGGCTCCTTCGCGGAGGTCATTTCCGCCCCGCCCGCGCGGCTCGCCGAAGTCGATGGAGCGGGCGAGGCGGTCATTACCGAACTCAAGATCGTGGAGGCTGCCGCGCACGATCTCGCCCGCGGCAAGGTGCGGGCGCGGCCGGTGCTGTCGTCGTGGAACGCGGTGCTCGACTATTGCCGCGCCGCGATGGCGTTCGCGGAAAAGGAGCACTTCCGCGTTTTGTTTCTCGACAAGCGCAATCAGCTGATCGCCGACGAAGTCCAGCAGACCGGCACCGTCGATCACACGCCGGTCTATCCGCGCGAGGTGGTGAAGCGGGCGCTCGAGCTATCGGCCACCGCCGTCGTTCTCGTGCACAATCATCCGTCCGGCGATCCGACGCCGTCCCGCGCCGACATTGCGATGACGAAATCGATCGTCGAGGTGGCGCGGCCGCTTGGCATCGAGGTGCACGATCACATCATCGTCGGCAAGGAAGGGCACGCGAGCCTGAAGGGGCTGAAACTCATTCCCTGAATGCGATGTCTCAAGGCCGCGCCAGCAAGAGCGGACGCGGCGTGTCGGGCACCTTGGCCCAGC
>JBGPVT010000079.1:0-8485 GCA_041491825.1 Xanthobacteraceae bacterium
GGCAGAGTGTCTGCTTTTGGGGGTAAAGCAGACTCTAGCGAGCCAAGGCGAACATGTGCGTAAGCGGCTTGCCCGGAGCCCGATCCGCCGATTTATAATCGGCAAAAAGTAGGCACGGGCCGTCCGCCGATGATCGCCGTCACACGCCCTTGATCCGATTGGCGCTCCCTAGGGGACTCGAACCCCTGTTTTCGCCGTGAGAGGGCGACGTCCTGGACCGCTAGACGAAGGGAGCTTGGCGCTAGGCCGACAGAAGCTTTAGCCCCGAATAAGGACGATGATCAAGCCGGGATCACACCGCGCGGGGCCTCACGGCGACGGCTTGATGACGAAGCGGCCCTTGGGCTGCAGCGTTTCAAGGTCGTAGATCAAAATCTCGACCAAGCCCGCGTTTTCCACCGTGACCACGAGCCGGTTGCTGGCGGCCGCGGTGGAGATCACCCGCGCGCCGCGGGCGAGATTGAGCGTTTCCTCGATCGGCGGCCGGGCTCTTTCCGCGCCGGCGTAAAGGCGGTAGGCGATCACGCCGAACACCGCGAGAAAGCCCGCCGCCATGACCAGCAACGAGCCGAACATCAACCGCCGCACGCGCTGGACGACGCGCGCTTGTCCAGGGCTGAGATCGTCGCTGTCGGAAGGGTTCATCGGATAATCTCAAATGCCGAAGACGCGCGGCGAGGAACACATAGTCGAAGCGACCGTTCGCGCGGACGAGGCGGACAGCCGGCTCGATCGTTTTCTCGCATCGAAGTTTTCCGAATTGAGCCGGACGCGGCTGAAGCGGCTGATCCTCGACGGCAGGGTGCGCGTCGGCGGCCGCACGATAAGTGACCCCGAATATCGGGTCAAACCGGCCGAGCGGGTCGAGCTTTCCGTGCCGCCCGTCGCGCCCGCCAAGCCCGGCGGCGAAAACATTCCGCTCGACATCGTCTACGAGGACGGCGAGTTGATCGTCATCAACAAGCCCGCCGGCCTCGTCGTGCATCCCGCCGCCGGCAACCGCAGCGGCACGCTCGTCAACGCGCTGATCGCGCATTGCGGCGCGAGCCTTTCCGGCATCGGCGGCGAGAAGCGCCCCGGCATCGTGCACCGGCTCGACAAGGATACCAGCGGCTTGCTGGTCGTCGCCAAGACCGACCGCGCGCACCGCGCGCTGGCGGCGCAATTCGCCGATCACGGACGCGAGCGCGGGCTCGAGCGCGGCTATCTCGCCCTCGTCTGGGGCGTTCCCGATCCGCGCGAGGGCGCGATCGACAAGCCCATCGGCCGCGATCCGAAATCGCGGGTAAAAATGGCCGTGCGCGCGGGCGGCCGCCGGGCGGTCACCCACTACAAGACGCGCGTGGTCTATCGCGGCGCCAAGGGAAAGCCGGTCGCGAGCCTCGTCGAGTGCCGGCTGGAGACCGGCCGCACGCACCAGATCCGCGTGCATCTCGCCAAGATCGGACATCCGTTGCTGGGCGACGCCGTCTATGGCGCGGGCTTTCGCACGCGCGCCTCGCTTCTATCCACAAAAGCACAGCGTGCTTTGGACCGGCTCGAACGGCAGGCGCTTCATGCATACCTGCTAGGCTTCAAACATCCCGTGAGCGGAAAGCAGCTCAGATTCGAACGAAATCCGCCGCCGGACCTCGCCTTTTTGCTAAGCGCTTTCACGCCCAAGTGATTTTGCCGCCTTTGCGGCGCCGCACACGGAACCTATATGTATGAGTTGCGGTTGGCTCGAATAGAGCAGCCGTTGGGGGCCCGCCGATCCAGGGGGCCCGGAAACAAGGAGGCCAATTTGGCCCGTACGACTTCACTTCCCGCCTTCACCGTGGAGGGCGGACTTTCCCGCTACCTCGAGGAAATCCGGCGCTTCCCGATGCTGGAGCCGCAGGAAGAGTTCATGCTTGCCAAGCGCTGGCGCGAACACGGCGACCGCGACGCCGCGCATAAACTCGTCACTTCGCATCTAAGGCTCGTTGCCAAGATTGCAATGGGCTATCGCGGCTATGGCTTGCCGATCGGCGAGGTCATTTCCGAAGGCAATGTCGGCCTCATGCAGGCGGTCAAGCGCTTCGAGCCCGACAAGGGCTTTCGGCTCGCGACCTATGCCATGTGGTGGATCAGGGCTTCGATCCAGGAATACATCCTGCGCTCGTGGTCGCTCGTGAAGATGGGCACCACCGCCGCGCAAAAGCGCCTGTTCTTCAACCTGCGCAAGGCCAAGAGCCGCCTTTCCGCGCTCGAGGAGGGCGACCTCAAGCCCGATCAGGTGAAGTCGATCGCAACCCGCCTCGGCGTCACCGAGAAGGACGTGATCGACATGAACCGCCGGCTCGCCGGCGACTCCTCCCTCAACGCCTCGATCCGCGCCGACGCGGATTCCGGCGAATGGCAGGATTGGCTCGTCGACGATCACGACAATCAGGAAACGACGCTCGTCGAAAGCCAGGAGCTGCAAAACCGCCGCAAGGCGCTGGGGCAGGCGCTCGACGTGCTCACCGACCGCGAGCGGCGCATCTTCGAGGCGCGCCGCCTTGCCGACGATCCGATCACGCTAGAGGAACTCGCCGCCGAGTTCGGCGTCTCGCGCGAGCGCGTGCGCCAGATCGAGGTGCGCGCCTTCGAAAAAGTGCAGCAGGCGGTGGTGAATCGCATGCGCCAGATCGAGGCGCCGGCGGCGACGCTTCCCGCGCATTAAGGCAAGCGGCGAAACTTCAGCCGCCCTGTCCCCAGGCCGTCAACGCATCGCTGATCGCGCGTTCGCCCGGCGTGCCCTTCTCGAAAGCAAGCACGCCGCGGCGGCCGTTATTGTAGAAAAACGCGATATCGAACCACGGCCGATCGCGCAGGAGCTGGATATTCTGCTCGAGCTGCGTGTCGGGTAACGCGAACAGAATATCGCCATCCTTGATTTTTTCGGGCTCGCTCATGAGCAGCACCGAGCCGTTCGCGGCCTCCGCGTTCTTGGCGCGCATGCCGCGCACGTTGGAAATCCCGCCGAACGGATCGCCGGGGCTCGAGAACTGAATTTCGAGCGTGTGGCTCGCCGGAAATGAAGCATCCATGTTGCGGCGGAGAAGAACATTGACGTTCATCTTGCGGTCCGGAATCTCGATCTCGATGCGAAGCGCGAGATCCGGCGCCCGGCCGGGACCGACGGCGACCGTTTCGGTTCGCCACACCGCCGTGCCGGAAAAGTTCTGAAACTGTTGCTGCCCGCCGGGGTGTTCCTCGTAGAGCGTCGCCATCTGGCCGACGGAAGGCGGCGCTCCGGCGGGCGAAGTGACCGGGGCGGTGGAACGCGCCGGCGCGTTGATCTGCGGCGAAACCCGGTCGCCCGCCTTGGGCCGGTCGGCGTCGGCGGCGACTTGCGGCGCCCCCGGGGAGCCGATCCCGATCAGCGCCAGCACGCGGTCCCGGTGGATGTAAGCGAGCAGCCCCGCCACCGCGAAAAGCAGCGCGACCAACCCGCCGACCAGGAGTTTCGCGCGCAAGCCGCGCCCCTCCGCGCGCGGACGCGCGCCGGGCGGAAGCTGCAGGCGGCGGGCACGCGGGCCTGGAGCGAAATCGTCGGGAGAAATCTTGGCTTGCTCGGCGCGCTCCGGCGCGATGCGCGGCGCATCCAAGCGGTGCTCGGATTCCTCCTCCAACGGATAGCCGAGATCCTCGCGGGAGGCGCGCGGGCCGCCGGCGCGGGCGGAAAATTGGGGATCCGGATAGGGCTCGCGTTGCGGCCGGCCGCCATTCGTCGCTTCCGCGTCTCGTTCACGCGGGGGCACGGCCCGCGCCTGCGGAGCGCGCGGCATCGGCCGATCGAAATCGCGCGGCGGCGGCGGCATGCCTCCACGCGCGGTGGGAGAAACAGCCATGCGCGGCTCCACGGCTCCCATGCCCGGTGCGCGCGGCGGCGCGGACGGACGCGGTTGAGCCGCGGCGACGGCGGGCTCGCGCGGGGCGGCGGGAGCCGGCGCGCGCGGAGCCGCGGAAGCAGGGCGGGGGGCGCGGGTCGCTTCAGGATTGGCTTGCGCCGCTTGCGTCTCGATCTTGCGGATCGCATCCTCGAGCGCGAGCCGCTCGCGCGTGATGTCGGGATCGGCGAGCGGCGGATTGACCGCCCGAAGCTGATTGAGGAGGGCTTGTCGCGCACGGTCATAGATCGCGCGGCGCGCTTCGCCGGAATTGCGTTCCAAGCCGCTGATCGCGCGCGCCAGTAACGGCTGGTAATCGGTCATCTACAAAGGTCCCGGTCGATTTCCGCTGGCATGGTCCTAGCTTAAGATTGGAACGGATTTTGGACCAGAATCGTATCGTCGCGCTCGGGACTCGTCGATAGCAGCGCAACCGGACAATTAATGAGATTTTCGACCCGGCGCACGTATTTTACCGCCGCCGGAGGCAGTTCCGCCCATGTTCTCGCCCCGTGGGTGGAGGTTTTCCACCCCTCGATATCCTCATAAACGGGCTGCAACCGTGCCTGCGCGGCCTGGCTTGCCGGCAAATGGCCGATTTCGCGCCCGTCGAGCCGGTAACCGGTGCAAATCTTGATCGGATCGAGCCCGTCCAGGACATCGAGCTTGGTGAAGGCGATGCCGTCGATCCCGGCGGTCAGCACGGTTTGGCGGACAAGCGCCGCATCGAACCAGCCGCAACGGCGCGGACGGCCGGTGACGACGCCGAACTCCTTTCCGCGCTCGCCCAGGAGCTTTCCGGTTTCGTCCTTGAGCTCGGTCGGAAACGGCCCCTCGCCGACGCGGGTCGTATAGGCCTTGGCGATGCCGAGCACGTAATGGATCGCGCGCGGACCGAGCCCCGAGCCGGTCGCCGCCTGCGCCGCCACCGTGTTCGAGGAGGTGACGAAGGGATAAGTGCCGTGATCGACGTCGAGCATGATTCCCTGCGCGCCCTCGAACAGGATACGGCTGTTCTTGCGGCGATGCTCCTCCAGGAGCGCCCATACCCGATCCATGAAGGGCAGAACCTTTGGGGCGACGGAGGCCAGCTCCTCGCGCACGGTTCTCGGCGCGACTTCCGCGAGCCCGAGGCCGCGGCGAAGCGCGTTATGGTGCGCGAGCAAGCGCTCGATCTTGTTTTCCAACGCGGCGGGCTCGGAGAGATCCGTGAGCCGGATGGCGCGGCGGCCGACCTTGTCTTCATAGGCGGGGCCGATGCCGCGGCCGGTCGTGCCGATCCTGAGACCCACCGCGCTCTCGCGCGCGACATCGAGCTCGCGATGCAAGGTAAGGATGAGCGCGCAATTGTCGGCGATGCGGAGATTGTCCGGCGAAATCGCGATGCCCTGCGCCTTGAGCTTCTCGACCTCCGCGACGAAGGCGTGCGGATCGAGCACGACGCCGTTGCCGATCACCGACAGCTTGCCGGGCCGCACGATGCCCGAAGGCAACAGCGAGAGCTTGTAGGTGACGCCGTCGATGACGAGGGTGTGACCGGCATTGTGGCCGCCTTGAAAGCGGACCACCACGTCCGCCTGCTCGCTCAGCCAGTCGACGATCTTGCCTTTGCCCTCGTCGCCCCATTGGGCGCCGACCACCACGACGTTCGGCATCGCTCCTGCTCCTTATGGATGCCGACACAAAAAGCCCCGGCACGAGAGAGCCAGGGTTTCTTCTGGTACCGGATACCGCGGCGAGTGACAAGAAGCTTCGCCCGCGCGAACGTCCCTAACCGTTCCTGACCGGATTGCGGGCAAACCCACCCTTGCGGTTCTTCTGCTTCATGCCGATCTTGCGGGGATGACGGCATTACCGGCAGGGACGACGCTGGGCCCCGCCACCCTGCGGGTTGCGGACGAAGGACGCGCGCTTGCCCTTTACCGCGATCTGATCGGGCTTGAGGTCATCGAGCGCGCGAACGGCAAAATCGCGCTCGGCGCGGGCGGCAAGCCTTTCCTGTTTCTCGACGTGGTGCCGGGCACCACGCCCCGGCCGCGGCACGCGACCGGCCTTTATCATGTGGCGATCCTGCTTCCCGACCGCGCCGCGCTCGGACAGACGATCGCCCGCCTTTCCGACGCGGACATCAAGCTCGGCGCCGCCGACCACAATGTGAGCGAGGCGATTTACCTCTGGGACGCCGACGACAACGGGCTTGAAATCTATCGCGACCGGCCGCGCGCCGAATGGCAGTGGAACGACGGCCTCGTCACCATGGGAAACGCGCCGCTCGATTTCGCCGGCCTTCTCGCCGAGGGCGCGCGAAAGCGCGCCAACGCGCAACTGCCCGCCGGGAGCCGCATCGGCCACGTGCATCTGCAGGTCGGCGACATCGAGGAAGCCGAACGGTTCTATTGCGGCATCCTCGGCTTCGAGCGAACGGCGGAATGGCGCGGCGCCCTCTTCGCTTCCGCCGGCGGCTATCACCACCATCTCGGATTGAACGTCTGGGATAGCAAGAACGGCCCGCTTCCTCCCAAGACCGCCGCCGGCCTCGAAGAATTCGTGATCGAATTGCCGGGCGAGGCGGACGTTGCAATGTTGCGTGCGCGCATCGAAGCCGCCGGCTTACCGATCGAAACGGGCGGCCGCGCATTCGTCGTCCGCGATCCCTGGCAAACGGCGATCCGCATAGCACCCATGCACGCGCACGGTTGATCGAAGGCGCGGCAATGCTAGAATCGCGCCGCGAGATCAACTCGCGCGAAACCACCCATGCCGTCCGTCATCCGCCGCTTCGGCGGTTTTTTATTCGACAGCCCCTATCTCCTGCTGTCGCTGACGTCGCTGTTCTGGGCGGGCAATATCGTGCTCGGCCGCTTCATCGCGGGCCGCGTCCCGCCGGTCGCGCTTTCCTGGATTCGCTGGACCGTCGCGTTCGCGATCTTCATCGGCTTCGCCTGGCCCTATCTGCGGCGCGACCGGCAAGCGATCCGCGCCAATGCCGGAATTCTCATGCTGATTTCGCTCTTCGGCATCAGCGCCTACAGCGCCGTCTCCTATTATAGCCAGCAATACACCCAGGCGATCAATGCGTTGCTGATCGCCTCGACCGGGCCGCTCCTGGTCGCGCTTGCCACTTTCGCGCTTTATCGCGAGCGGCCGACGCTGCGGCAGACGTTCGGGGTTCTTCTGTCGCTCGCGGGCGTCCTCGCCGTGATCTGCCGCGGCGATCTCGAAATCCTGCGCACGCTGCGCTTCAACGCCGGCGATGTCGGCTTCTTCGCCGCCCAAATCATCTATGCCTTCTACACCGCGCTCTTGAAACAGAAGCCGGAGGTGCACGCATTCTCGTTCCTGGCGGTGATCATGGGATTCGGCGCGCTTCTGCTGACGCCGGCCTATGCACTCGAAATCGCATCGGGCCGCACGTTCAGCTTCGACACCGCTTCGGTGCTGACGCTCGCCTATATGGCGACCCTGCCCTCGCTCGTCGCCTATCTGTTCTATAATCGCGGCGTCGAGCTGATCGGCCCCAACCGCGCCGCGCCCTTCTATCACCTGATCCCGATTTTCGGCTCGGCGCTCGCGATCCTGTTTCTCGGCGAGCGGCCGGAACTCTATCACGCCGTCGGCTACGCGCTGGTGCTGACGGGCGTCGCGATCGCGACCACGCGCGCCGTCGCCGCCCGGCCCCTCTAGAATTTCAGCGGCTTTGCCGACTGCACCTGCGGCAGCGCCTGCACCTTCGCGAGCACGTCGGGCGGCACGTCGCCGTCGACCTCGATCAGCGCGATGGCGTTGCCCCCCGGCGCCTCGCGGCCGACGTGGAAGGTCGCGATGTTGATGCCGGCGTCGCCGAGCAACGAGGAGAACTTGCCGATGAAGCCGGGCTTGTCGAGATTGGTGATGTAGATCATCGAGCGGCCGAATTCGGCGTCCATGCGGATGCCCTTGATGTTGACGATGCGCGGCCGGCCGTCGGCAAACACGGTGCCGGAGACCCAGCGCGATTGCTTCTCGGTGACGACCGTCACGGTGATCAAGCTCTCGTAGTCGCCCTCGGCCTCGCGCGTCGTCTCCTCGACCACGATGCCGCGCTCCTTGGCGATGATCGGGGCCGAGACCACGTTGATCTCCTGCAGCATGGGGCGAAACAACCCGGCGAGGGCGGCGGAAGTGAGCGCCTTCGTCTTCATCTGCGCCACCGTGCCCTCGTAGGTGATGTGCACTTGCGTGATGCCGGTTTCGGTGAGCTGGCCGGCGAAGGAGCCGAGCTTTTCGGCAAGCGCGATAAAGGGCTTGAGCCGCGGCGCCTCTTCCGCCGTGATCGAGGGGAAGTTCACCGCGTTCGAGATCGCGCCGCGCAGAAGATAATCCGACATTTGTTCCGCGACCTGCAGCGCCACGTTTTCCTGCGCCTCGTTGGTGGAAGCGCCGAGATGCGGCGTGCAGATGACGTTCGGATGCCCAAACAGCGGATTTTCCGTCGCCGGCTCCGTCGTGAACACGTCGAAGGCCGCCCCCGCGACATGGCCGGAATCGAGCGCCGTCCGCAATGCCGCCTCGTCGACGAGCCCGCCGCGCGCGCAATTGATGATGCGCAC
>JBGPVT010000080.1:0-8431 GCA_041491825.1 Xanthobacteraceae bacterium
CCGTCGATCCCGTCGTGATGGGGATCGACCAGGTAAAGCTCGCCGGCAAATCCGCCGCTTCGCAAGTTTTTGAGGACGATATGCCCGACCGAATCCGGCCGCGGGCTGATGCCCACGATGGCGATTGAGCGAGGGGTGAAAAGTTTTTCCAGACGATAAGTCGACATCCGCGGGTGCTTCTTCGAAAGACGTTATTCCGGACCGACGGACCCATCATGCAACGGCCGCGACTCCTCTCCGAAATTAGGCCGGTCACCTGAATTCGGAGAGTGGTTGGCTATTGCTGTATCGCAATCGAAGGCTAACGCCTATGCGTTCGTCGCGCCCTCTTTATGTTTTTCGCATAAGCGCGGCGTTGCGCGGGCGTCGGTTTTTCCCGCTCCGGTACGTTCCGGCGCGGTTTCGCGGCGAAGATATCGCCCTTGACGTGCTTGATCGGTCCCCGAATGCCTCGGAGCACCGTTTTCGCCTTGGCGGCGTCGATGACGAGCTTGCCTGCCTGGACGTGGGCGTCGCTTTTGCGAATGAGCCACGACTTCGTGTTCCAACGTCCCTTCGCCGTTCGCCCCGCGAGCCGTTTGGTGTGACCCGGCCGGCCAAGATTTTGCAGCCGGTAGGTCACAAACCTCGCATAAGGCCGGACTTCGATCCGATAATATTGCCCGCCGCCGGTTCCGGGCCGCAGCCGTCCGCGTCCATGCGCTCGCGTTTTCCGGACATTCTTCCTTGCCGCCTTCCGCCGCCGTGACGTGGTCATGGCTCGCTCCAATTTTTCGAGACGACAAATCCACGATAACGCAGGGTCAAAAATCGTAATTGACCTATATCAAGGCCGAATTTGACCTCGATCCTAAGCTTGGCGCCCGTTGAAGAGGCGGCCACATGTCCTATCCGAAGCTCGCGTCCGGCATCGAGACAGCCGAGAAGATTTCCGGGAAACCCGTTGCCGATCCGGCACACGCCGCTATTTCGGCGCAGTCATCCTGGCAGAACCTGGATCGATCGCTGCACAGCGCCATGGCGTCGTACACGGGCGGTTTGGCCCCGGCCGTGTTGGCGAGCGCCTTTTTCGATTGGTATTCGCATCTCATCTTCTCGCCCGGCAAACGGCTCGAGTTGATGCGCCAGGCCGCTGAATGCGATATCGAGAAATGCGCGTTCGCCCCTTGCAGCGTGGAGAGCGCTAAAGAAGTTCCGAATCCCAACCCGGTCGAGGGAGATCCGCGGTTCAGGGCCGCGCAATGGAATTCGGCACCGTTCAGCCTTTTCGCCAAAAGTTTTCTTTTCGCCGAAAGATGGTGGGACGCGGCGACGACGGGCGTGCGAGGGGTGAGCCGACAACACGAGGAGATGGCGCGGTTCATCGCGCGCCAGGTCCTGGATACGATGGCGCCATCCAATTTTGTCTTGACCAACCCACAGGTTCTTGAGCGGACAATCGCGACGGGCGGCGCCAATTTGCGCCGAGGATTTTCCAATTTTCTCGAGGATGTTTCGCGCAATCTCGCCGGCGCCCCTCCCGCCGAATCCGAGCAATTCAAAGTCGGAAAAACGATCGCCGCGACACCCGGCAAGGTCGTCCATACGACCAAGCTTGCCGAGATCATTCAGTATGCGCCGACGACCGCACAGGTCCGGCTTGAGCCGATCGTGATCGTTCCCGCCTGGATCATGAAATATTACATTTTGGATCTGTCGCCGGAAAATTCGCTGGTGAAATATTTGACCGGGCAAGGTTTCACGGTTTTCATGATTTCGTGGAAAAATCCGGGCAAGGAAGATCGCGACATCGGCTTCGACGATTATCGAACGGAGGGCGTTCTGGCCGCGATCGAGGCCGCCACGCGAATTACGAACTCCAGGAAAGTTCATGCGGTCGGCTATTGCCTGGGCGGAACGCTGCTCGCGATCGCGGCCGCGGCGATGGCGCGGGACGGAGATGATCGACTGGCGAGCCTCAGTTTTTTGGCCGCGCAAACCGACTTCACCGAGGCGGGCGAACTCAGGCTCTTCATCAATGAAAGCCAGATCGCGTTTCTGGAAGATACGATGTGGGAGCGGGGCTATCTTGATTCATCGCAGATGGCCGGCGCTTTCCGGCTTCTGCGCTCGAATGATTTGATTTGGTCGCGCGTCGTTCACGATTACCTGATGGGCGAGCGGTCGGCGCCGATGGACATCATGGCCTGGAACGCGGATGCGACCCGGATGCCCTATCGGATGCATTCGGAATATTTGCGGACGCTCTTTCTCAACAATGATCTCGCCGAGGGGCGCTTTATCGTCGACGGCCGTCCCATCACCGTGCACGATATCCGCGCTCCGGTGTTTGCGCTCAGCACGGAAAAGGACCACGTGGCGCCGTGGCGGTCCGTGTTCAAGTTCCACCTGCTTTCCGAAGCGGATTTGACTTTCGTGCTCACGAGCGGCGGCCACAACGCCGGCATTCTCGCGCCTCCCGCAGCCCACGATCACCACTACCGGATTTCACGCCACCGGACGAAAGACCGTTATGTCGACCCCGATACGTGGCTGCAGCAAAATCAAATCCGCAAAGGATCGTGGTGGACGACGTGGACCGAATGGCTGGCAGCGCGATCGGGCGCTGCCGTTACGCCCCCGCCTTTAGGTCTCAAGGGAACGGAATTCGCGCCCTTGCGGGATGCGCCCGGCGCTTACGTTCTGGTGAAATAAGCCCGCGGGTTTTTGAACGAGCCAAAGCGGGCGGGGATCTACACGCGTCCGATCAACAGCAACGCAATCCCCAGCGCGATCAGCAGCCACGCCACCGGTGCGCTGAAGAGCGCGCGCAGAAAGCGGTTGTCGGGTTCATATCCGATGCCGTGAACGAAGGCGCCCGATACGCCGAACAACAACACCGGCAGCGCCGCATGCGCGGCGCGATCCATCGTGTGGCCGAGCGCGTAGGGATAGATCATCAGCGCGAGGCTCAGAATCGCCGCCGCCGCCAAGGAGAGCGCCCGCGAAAACGGGCTGGCGAGAAACGAGCGCGCCGTCATCGATTGGTTTCGCCGTCCTTCGTTTCATGAATCTCGAGCCACATCGCGTTCAGGATCGCGAACGCGCATGCAAATCCGGATCCGAGCACCCAGGCGAAATACCACATCGCTTTTCTCCTTCGAATTAGTAGGCGCCTTTTGAATTACGCTCGACATAGGCCGCCGTGACGGGCCCCCGCAGCACGCGATAGACCCAGGCCGTGTAGGCAAGCACGATCGGAAGGAAGATCAGCGTCACGATCAGCATGATGAACAGGGTCAGCCGGCTCGAAGACGCGTCCCAAACCGTCAAGCCCATCTTCGGATCGAGCGAGCTCGGCAGCAGGAACGGGAAAAGCCCGAAGCCCGCCGTCGTAATCACGCCGGCGACGGCGACGCCGCTCGCGAGAAACATCAGCATCGGCCGGCGCAGCCACAGCACCAGTCCCGCCCCGCCGAAAACGAGGAGCGGCGCCGCGACCATCCACGGATAACGCGCGTAATTGTCGAACCACGCGCCCGTGCGGAGAACAACCGTCTTGAACAGCGGATTGGACGGGCCGTCGTGCGGGAGTGCGCTCGTGACGATGTGACCGGGCAGCAAGGCCGCGACCCACACGCCGGCGATCGTGAACAGAACGACGAGCGCGATCGCCGCATAGCGCGCGGCGATCACGGCACGATTTGCAATCGGCGGCTCGGTTTTCACGGCAAGCCAGGTGGCGCCGTGCATCATCAGCATCGCGACGCTCATCAGCCCGCACAAAAGCGCGAACGGATTGAGCAGACCGAGCAGCGTGCCTTCGTAAACCATCCGCAGCGTGTCGTCGAAGCGGAACGGCGCGCCCACGAACAAGTTTCCGAAAGCGACGCCGAAGATGAGCGCCGGCACGAACCCGGCGATGAACAAGGCGGTATCCCAGGTATTGCGCCAGCGCGGGCTTTCGATCTTCGAGCGAAATTTGAACCCGACGGGGCGCAGGATCAGCGCGCAGAGGACGAGGAACATCGCGAGATAGAAGCCGGAAAACGCGGCCGCGTAGAGCTGCGGCCAGGCGGCGAAAATCGCGCCGCCGCCGAGAATGAGCCAAACCTGGTTGCCTTCCCAGACGGGTCCCACGGTATTCAAGAGAATTCGCCGCTCAGGGTCGGACTTCGCGACGACCGGCAGCAGCATGCCGACGCCGAGATCGAATCCATCCATGACCGCGAAGCCGATCAACAGGATGCCGAGTAGTGCCCACCAAATCAGACGGAGCGTTTCATAATCGGGCATGGAATGAATCCTTTTCGAGGAGCGGCTTATTCGGCGGGAGCGAGCTTCGTGGAGCGCGCCGCCGTGGGTTTCTGGAAGTAGCCGGTGAGAAGCGCGTCGGGACCGATGCGGACCGCTTTCACCATCAGATAGACGTCGATCATCGCCAGCAACGAATAGAAGACGACGAAGCCGACGAGCGTGAAGAGAACGTTGCCCGCCGAGATGCTGGAAACGGCGAGAAACGTCGGCAGCACGCCTTCGATCACCCACGGCTGCCTTCCGACCTCGGCCACGTACCAGCCGAGCTCGGCGGCGATCCAGGGAAGCGGCAGGCTCCACAGCGCAACGCGCAGGAACAGCGGATATCTTTGCAGCCGCCGCATGCTGGCGAGATAAAAGGCGACGGCAAAGAGAGCGATGAAGAAGAAGCCGAGGCCGACCATGATGCGGAAACTCCAGAACAGCGGCGACACCGGCGGCACCGTGCTCCAGGCCGCCTGCTGAATGTCGTCGCTCGTGGCCATCATCACATCCGGCCGAATCTTCTTGAGCAGCAGCGCGTATCCCAGATCCGCCATGTGCTCTTCGAACCGCTGGCGTTGTTCGGCATTGGTGCGGTCGGCGCGAAGTTTTTCGAGCGCGTCATAGGCCATGAGACCAGAACGGATGCGCGCATCCGCGCGCGCCACGAGTTCCTTGATGCCCGGCACTTCGATATTGATGCTGCGGGTGGCAATGAGCCCCAGCATCCACGGCACTTTCAGCTCGTAGTCCGTCTTCCGCGTGGTTTCGTTGGGGATGCCGAACACGGTGAACGGAGCGGGAGCGGGATAGGTTTCCCACATCGCTTCGATGGCCGCGATCTTCATTTTTTGGTTTTCAGTCGCCGTGTAGCCGCTTTCGTCGCCGAGAACGACGACGGAAAGCGCCGCCGCAAGCCCAAAGCTCGCGGCGACGGTCATCGAGCGCTTGGCGATCTCCACATGCTGCCGGCGCAGCAAATAGTAAGCGCTGATCGCCAGCACAAAGACGGAGCCGGTGACGTAGCCGGCACTCACCGTATGAACGAACTTGGCCTGCGCCACCGGATTGAACAAGACGGAATAAAAATCCGTGACTTCCATCCGGACCGTGTCCGGATTGAAGCGGGCGCCGACGGGATGCTGCATCCAGCCGTTCGCGATCAATATCCACAACGCCGAGAGATTAGATCCGAGTGCGACGAGCCACGTCACGCAAAGATGCGCGAGTTTCGACAGCTTGTCCCAGCCGAAGAAGAACAGCCCGATGAAGGTCGCCTCGAGAAAGAAGGCCATCAGGCCTTCGATCGCGAGCGGCGCGCCGAACACGTCGCCGACATAGTGGCTGTAATAGGCCCAGTTCGTCCCGAACTGGAATTCCATGGTGATGCCGGTGGCAACCCCCATGGCGAAGTTGATGCCGAAGAGAACGCCCCAGAATTTCGTCATCTGCCGCCAGATTTCGCGGCCGGTCATGACGTACACGCTTTCCATGATGCCGAGGAGCAACGCGAGGCCGAGCGTCAACGGCACGAACAGAAAGTGATACATCGCCGTCAACCCGAACTGCAGGCGCGAAAGCTGAACGAGATCGAGATCGATCATGGCCGATGGCTCCGATTTCCGGGGAGGGCTTGGTCGTCCATCAAATGTTGTTGCGCGATTTGCGCGTCGATCGCGGGGCGTTGGCTGGGGCCAAAGAGGAACAGCCCGGCCGCAATGACCAGCGCGGTCTTGATGGCGAAGATGATCGCAACCTCACGCGCAAGGGGATGCTTCAACATGGGCCATCCTTGCAGGCAGCGGAGCTTCGAGGCTTTGACCCAGATCAAGGCAAGCGATGACCCCGATCAAAGCAGGAGATTCGGGAATATTATGTAGGCCGTTGTGGGGCGATCAGCAAAGCCTATTCTACGTCTTTGCGCCGCTGTTCGCGCGCATCGCGCAACGGACGAATTTCGACGCGCGAATTATTCGCGCCATTGCGCGCGCCGCATCGGCAATGCCGGAATGGGAACTGAGCCGCGACGATGCCGCGGAGGTTACCGTTTATATTAAGTCGCTACGGAAATAATTGACGCAGATAATTCGATCATTGAAATTATCAACGCTGCATCCACTGCGCTCTGGCGGCCGCGCATACGATTATTTTGTACATCAGCGAATGATAAATGGTGCCAGGGGCGGAGCTGGCCCAGTCAATTAAGCTATTGAAGTACAAGTGGTTTTTAAGGACGCAGCTTGCCCGATACCAGCAGGGATACCAGCAACTACCGCCCGGTCCGTGTTCTCACCGAGGAAAGAAACTTCTGGCTTCCACGGTCACCCGCGAACATGCACGGACGCGCGAGCCTTCTTGGACACCATCAGCCACAGCTTAGAAGTCTACGGCACCTTCAATGATTTCAAGACCCATTCCGACAAGTTCTTGTTTCGTACATGGCTTGAAGTGGCTTTTCTTTTTCTCTTCGTCGGAACGCGGGAAGATACGCCGTGCTAGACCCGCCGATTAAGAGACTAGTGCTGAATCACTTGTATCAAATATCAAATAGTTAGATGTAAGAAATCACGATTGAGGGTAATGCAGAACAATGAGTTACAAGTGAATTGCAAAATAACCTAGTTTTAGCGAGATCAGGGCCAGGGCGGAACTCTATTCGTCAGCTAAATTGAAATACAACCGATTTTGCCATGCGCTATTTACCGAATACTAGCGGCAGCTCCAGCTCCTAACCACGTCGTCAGTGTATTCGCCGTGGAAGAAATTCATAACGCGACTACAAATTCACGTTCGGTTCCGATGTCGAGCGGTTCCGCCGGCAAATGGCAGTATGCGCAATAGAACATTATCGCGATCGACAAAATGGTGCTTCAAGGCACCCGCAACATGCACCACTATCGCCCCGATCAGCAGTTTTGATACAACCTTGTGTAAGAACTTTGCACTTTCCCCGACGAAGTCATTCGGACCGATCAAATCCGGCACGGTGAACCCGCCCGGAAGGCGTATCGAAAGACGCAGCGGCGACGCCGAAACCATGAGCCAACCGGACGCAATCATCACCAGGACGAGGATATAAAGACCAAAATGCAAAGCCCGTTCTAGCCGCCGTTCCCATGGTTTCAGCCCATCCGGAGGCGTCGGCGGAGAATTTGCGACACGCCACAGGGCTCGCGCCAAAATCATCATCAGGATGAGGAAACCGCTCGACTTGTGCAGCTGATACGCTTCGAACTTGGTGGCCGCTCCCATATTGGCATGCACCATAATGAGACCTAGTCCCAGCAAGGCGATAATGAATATCGCTGTTACCCAGTGCAAACACTTCGACACCGCGCCCCAATACTCAGCCGTGTTGCGTAGCATCATGGCGCACCGACGAATTCCGTCGTGACGATCAAACGCACCGTTTCGCTGACGACGGGGTAACCTATGTCCATACCGAATTCACGGCGGTCGATCATGCCAGTCGCCCTCAAGCTGACTGTGAGGCCCGCGGACGTAAGTTTGCGATCGACTTCGACGTCCAGGCTGATCGGCCTTATCTCGCCGAGAAATGTAAGATCGCCGGTAACATGGGCATGCCCCTCATCGATCTTCTCGACCCCAGTTGAGACGAACGAAATGGATGGATACTTCGTTATGTTGAAAAACGGTTCACTCCGCAAATATTCGTTGAACGAAGGCGAACCGACATCGACCGAATTTGCGTCCACGTTGAATAACGCACTGCTCGTGCGCGGGTTGTCGAAGTCGAGTGCGATCTCGCCGCGAAAGCTGGTGAAGTGGCCCTCGGCTTGCGGCTGACCTCCCGACTCCACAACGAAGGTGATCCGCGCGTTCGCGGGATTGACGGTCCAGGCCGAACCGGCCTCGGCGATTTGGTCGCCAAAATACACAAAAGCCGCAAGGGCAAGGGCCCGAACGATCGCAATTCGTATGACTAAGTTCCTTGCTGGCTGTTCTGAGGCGCACAGAGTCGCCATGTCTACACACGATCTCGAGCTGCGCCGATCCGAAATTCTCCAGACAAGGATTGAAATGCTCATCTTGCCGTCATCGGAACCCGACCTTTTAGCATACGCATAACGCTGGGATCAACAAGTGGTCGATTTACAAGATCATGCTATCGGGAGTTGCGTAAACGGCTCCA